>CANJPT010000004.1 GCA_947476195.1 Lewinellaceae bacterium
CCTGTGGTCGGGTTGGGAAAAATTTGTATGGTTTCTTCCTTTGAAAGATTTGGGGTTGTTGTGCTGACCATTGGCGCGTTTATTCCAAGGGTATCGCAAGTGCTGCCGGGTATATCGTAAAGGCGGTAATTTGGGTAGTTGGGGAGTGTACGAACAACGAAATTTGATAAATCAAAGCCTCTTTGTTGAAAGCCAATATTTTGCTCATTCGGGGTGTTGATCACGTGATAAAACTTGCCCCTTCCTAAATTGCTAAGGTAAATCTTCCCGTCTGGGCCGTACTGCATTAGATGCAGACTGGATCCGATAATATCAATTGAACCTACAATAGTGTCAAGATATGGTGTTGACTGGGTTAGGTCTGCCATTTGCACAGACAACTGGGTCGAGACCAGCAGATGGTTACCATCTTTGCTGAAAGCGACACCGCCGCCGCCAAAGGCATTGGGCGGCAATGGCAAAAACCGGTCATTTGAAAACTGCCCGGAACATCTATCAAAATCCATGGCCACCACTCCACAATGCTGTTGGCGGGCATATCGAATCCCATTGGGTGAAAATGCCGACGAGCCTATATACCGGCAGGATAGCGATTGCCCAATCAGTTGTACAGATTCTTCTTGCAGCCCTAATGCTGAGAATAAGAGCTTATGATACTTGTTTGTCCCATACTCCGGGAAAATCAACCACCAATCACGCCCATTCCCATGTCGAACAGCAACAAAAGGCTCAAAGTTGCCATCGGCCACCACGTTGTTTTTTGAAATCACTTCGCCCTTACCTCCATCCAGGCTCATATCAATGACGGTGTAATAAAATGGCCCATAATTCAACTTTCTTTCTAAGCCATATTTTACACCCATATGGAACAAATAGTACTGGCTTGGATGGTCTGGAAATGGAAGAATCATCGCACCCATTGGGGCGGCGTAGCCACTTGTAGGGCAGGTCCAATCGTTCATTTCTCCGGGATTTATGCCTGCGCCGTTTTGCATGGTGTCTCCAAGCGCATTGGCGATGTGGCACCCGTTGGTGTAGAAAAGGATATTGCCCATTGTATCAGGCATTACGGCCATCGTGCTTTCAAAGTTCATGTTCAAATTCGTTTGAACAGTTGACACCTGGCCATTTTCGAACTTCAAATATGAATTGCCGTACCCGGGTTGACCAATAAAATCATTGATTCCATGTAGCCAGGTTTGATCTGGCAACACTTGTGCGAACAAGAAGCCCGGTAAAAAAAGTAGGGCAAGTACCTGACGCAAAGCTGTTCTTTTTTGTAGTGTTTGAATCATGATGCTAATCGTGTTTAGGTTCTGGTTGTGAAGAAGGCGTTAGCGTGGGTTGTCGCCTTCTTTCCTGTTCTTTTAGCATCAATATTTTCATATTCAAAGGGTTGTAGTCTGGTGGGTAGGGCTGCCCATCCGAAGCAGGGATATAAAAACCTGGCGGTAGTTTCAGCACTTTTATTTCTTCTGGTGATTCTATTCTTTGACCTCCAGGCCAAGCCACGTCCTTAAAGCCATTACCTGGTGGTGAGGTGAATCCAAGCGTATCGCAGGGCGAACCCGTCCACTTGCCGAGGCGATAATTTGGGAAATAACACCGTGTAAGATCGTTATGGCGTGGTAGAATAAGTCCCCGTTGTGCCATGTCGTTAGCCAATAAAGGCAGATTCGGCCGATTGATGACATGAAATGCCTTTGAATAATTGAAAGTCGTGTAATAAATTTTATCGTCGGGAGCCAACTCAGGTAAAAGGAAATGAGTGTAATATGGCGGGGCCGGGCTTGCCCCATACTCGTACCGACCGATGGTATCGAATGTAATATATGTGCTGTCAATTGTTTGCAAATCCAATTGATAGACGACCAAGTGTGTTCCTGCATAGAAAAAACTCCCATCAGGTGAAAACGCATTGGTCGCCGTCCAAAACACTGGAGGCTGATATGGCAACACGCGAGGATGGCTTAATAGTCCACTACAACGATCAAAATCAAAAATCCAAAGCCCAGTACTGTCGTCATTGCTAACGAAAATGCTACCATCTGGGGAGGCTTTTGCTAAACCATAATGTGTAAGCGATTGGGGAGCAATACTTTGCTGTTGTAACATATGTATACCTCCTGGGTCGATTAGAAACGTGAAGTATTTTTGTGAAATCCTATCTCCGGCAATCAACCACCAATCACGTCCATTACCATGCTTAATAATGACTGGGCTATAAATATCTCCTTCAGCCAAGATATTATTTTTTGATATTACTTTGCCAAGTCCTCCATTTTGGTTCATGTCTATCAAACTATAATATAGAATGGGGTAAGGAACTGAAAAATCATAGCTACTGGATGTATGGATAAGGTAGTAATGATTTTTCAGCCCTGGGGCAGGAACAGATAAGCCGCTTCCAAGACTTGGATAATCATTAGGATAGTCACTCCAAATAGGCCCTGGGTTTATAGTATCCCCACCTTCCATAATATTGTGAAGGTGGTTTCGGATTTGCCTGCCATTTGTGTGAAAAAGCAGATTGCCTGTGGAATCGCTGCAAATGATACAATATAGCCCAAAATCATGCTTTACATTTTCTAAGGTGAACTCTGGATAGCCATGCTCAAAGTGAAGCAATGTGCCGTTATTATTGCTTGGCGAATCGTAGTTGAACCCAAAAATCCAGTTGTTGTCGTGCATTTGGGCGGAGGCAAGGGGCAGGAAAGCACAAAATAGCAAGAGTGTGTAGAGTTTGCGCATCAGCAAAATATGAAATCCCTATGCTGCTGGCAACGCGCCAGCAGCATAGGGGTAGTAAGAAAAGTAGTTAATGGTTGAAAACAATCTTGCTGCGAGTCAAGACATGGCCTTGTTCCAGCACTTCGAGGAGATACACTCCTGCGGAGACATTGGCTTCTCGAACATTCAGAACATCACCTGAGAATTTCCAATTGCCAAGTATTCGCCCTTGCAAATCTACCAAATGTACTGTGGCATTTTGGAGGCTGCGGTCAAGCTGTAGACTAAAAGCCTGTTCTGCTGGATTAGGGAAAACGGTGGCATTCACAAGATGGGGAGATTCTTGATCGCTGCGATCGCCACTTTCTCCTCTTCCAAGGTTCGAAGGGCAATCACCTACTCTTTGACTAGATTGGCCTAATGCCAATCGCGCCATTACTACTCCGCTACCTCCTTCATATCGGCACTGATCAGCAATATATGTCAGGTCCAAAATTTGTTGAGGGGTAAGTGGTGATCCACCCCCGCTTATTTGCAATTCCAAGAAAATTCGCAAAACAGTCTTCAGGTTTTGCTCGTAGGTGGTATTTACGACAGTGGCGTTTAGATCAGAATACAATTGCGTAGTGGTAGCTGTGGGCGCATCTGAAGTTAGCGAGACAAACCCATCGAAAACCCGATGAAGTTTTCCTAAATTACTAGGATAGTTACTCGCATACCAAGTAGCCTCTATGCTACCTTGAGGCCTTAAACTGGCATCTTCAGTCATCCGTTGGTAGAGCAAAAATGCTGCGTCCCAAGTATTGGCAGCATAGCCTTTCCAGGGCGTGAAAGTGCCATCCACGATGCCTTTTTCCCCATAGTCCAGTTTGGGGTCATCACCGTTTAGTGTTTCCGCAGGACACAAATTTACTGTAGGGGGTGTTGGTGTTATAGGTGCGACAAACCAGTTGGGATCATTACCGCCACCGCTAGAAACCCCAACTATTCTTGGGTTAGCCCAATAACCACTATTTTGATTAGATGTTTGAATGATGAATTGGGACTTTTTGACTTTATCCGCATCAAATATAGGATTGTAGTTCGGAAAGTACATAAAGGCCTCAGTATCTCCAGGATTACCACCCCAAGTGTTGTACTTCTTGAACTGACCGCCAATGACGGTGCCTTCGACATTTAGGTAAAGCCCTTTTGAGAAGTGGTTATTAAAGCTGTTTTGGTATAGGCTGGAAGCACCACACATGCCGCTAAAGTTCATCCCGATCCCCATCCCGCTCAAGTAGTTGCAATTGTAAATACAGTTGGGAGACTCGTTAATGATAAAGCTTTGGTCTGGCTGACCTTCACTGTTTATTCCAATTATATCATTGTTAGCCCAGCGAAACCCATTGCAACCTTGCATTTTTATAGCTTCTGCCAGCCCCTCATCCCATTCATCATAAAACTCGTTGTTCTCACCAACCCCTTTGAACAAGTTTGTGATTTCAAATCCAATCATGACGAGAGTAGGGTTGAAAGAACTGCGATCTCTAAAATAGAGTTTATTATTGTTTATCTTAACTGTCTCGCCTGAAGCGGCGGCTTCGGATGAGACCCTAACAGCCGTTCTAACGCCTAACAAGTGTATATCATCATCAAAAACACAGTTTTGTACTTCAAATGCACTTAAATTAATTGCATTGGCCGCCTCTCTTTTTGCAATAATCCCGTTTCGTAAAAATCCTTTAAATCTACAATTTGTTGCTTTTACATATCTTGGAGAGTTTCCTAAGTTTTGTATGTGAACAATGCACTCATTAACAGTGCTAAACTTTGCATTGGATACATCGGTGCTTGAGTTTGAAAGGTACACCCCTGATTTGCAAGAAAGAAAAGTGCTGGTAGAGTTTTCTCCAGCCCCTAAACCCTGAACGGCAACCGTACTACCTTGAACCGCTCCTGTTGCACCATCGTCTTGCTGCGTAGAATTAAAGGCAATAAACTCAAATCGTGAATTGCGGACAGTAACATCTGAGTTACTGATTGAGATACCCCGGCAATCCACAGCATAAGGAGGGAAATTCTCAAACGAAGTAAAAAGGTTTTGACCTCCGGCCCAGCTACCAATATTGATATTGTCGACCCCGGCAATTAACATGCCATTTGTTGGTCTGCTACCAACAAATGGAGCCTTGAGCCCCTCTAAGCCGCTAAAAGTATTACCCCATATACCGCCTCCAGGGCTGAAACTAAGCGGTTCTTGTACATTATAGTTTGTAGAGCCTAAGTACACCGCCAGTAAATTTCTGTCAAAGAAGTTGTTAGTAATGGATATTTTCGAGTTTTTAAGTGCTTCGATGCTAGTATAGCCATCACGTATCTGGCACTGATTTTCCACTATAAGCGTTGCCCCTGGCTGGGCAGATATTCGTTTCCACATGTCAGAACATCCATGTACGGACGTTTTATTCAGCTTCAAGCTATTGCCATTGGTAATCACGATTTCGCTTAATTGATCTGCGAAAACAATCTCTGAATCTGTGAAGAAAGTATAGCCGCCTGACGAAGTACTGATATCAACAATTAAGGTACCCTTTATCACGATACGTTGAGCCGTGTTTGCAGCTTGTGCTTGTGGTAACAGAAGGGTTGAAATATTGGGGTCTGGGTCGTTGAGCAAAGCTGAGATGCTTATTGGCCCAGTGATACACTTGTAGGTGGTTGGCTCAGAAGGATGGTCAAGACAGGCTGTCGTGACATTATGGCAAGGGAGCTGCGCATTGCTTTGGGTGGGGAGAAGAAATGCGATGAAGAGCATTGCAAATGCACTGAGCGCATTAGGAATCCTGGCTTGCCATAAAAATTGAACTTGGGAGGCTCTGCTGCTCCCCGCAAACAAGGTCGGAGATTTTGGACAATTTGTGTTTTGAGGTCTTAGAAAATTGAGTACTTTTTTCATAATTGAAAAACATTGGTTGGTAAAAGGTAAAAGATTGCACTCTGCCTGTCAATACCAACTGACAAAACTTTTCACGAAACCACTGCAAGTAAGGGTGCTGTTGAAGCGATTAAAAAACCCGTTATAGCTAAAGCTGCGATATGGGCTAACCCGCTTTTGCCGAGACTACGGCGGGTAAAAAGGATTAAAAGCAGATCTGCAAGTTCACTCCTGTGTACACATTTGAGAAATATCAGAGCGAAACTTGATACAATAGTATTAAACAATTCTCAAACGGCCAAACTATATACTTAAATTTAACATTCGTCAAAGTGTCTGAAAATTAAAAAATAGATTTCAAAGGCTCAAGCGGCTATTTTTTTGCCAGCCACCATCCCAAAAAATCCGGCATAGCCTCACCCCAGGTCCTCGGCTCATGTCGCCCGTTTTCGATCTCCAGGTAGCGCACATTTTTTTCAGGAAAACCTTTTTCGTGTAGATCGCGGATAAGGTCGAGGGTATCACCTATGGAATCAATGATGCCATTGTTGTTGCGGTCGTCTTCCTCATCGAGGGTGCCGCATTGAAACCAAAAGCGCTGGTTTTTGTCAAATTTTGTCGCCTTTTGGATGATCTCGTGCATGATCCGATCGGCATTCGGGGCGTCCGGGCGGACGTCCACAGAACGCCACCAAAAGGAGCCGGAAAAAACACCGGCGGCCCCGAAAACTTCCGGATGCGCCCAGGCAATATCCATGGCAGAAAGCCCACCCAGCGAAAATCCGGCAAAGGCATTGTCTTTGGGCTTTACGGACAAACAGAACTGTTCCCGCAAATGGGGCAACAATTCCTCCAGAATAAAACGGCTGTATTTCGGGGCGAGGTCTCCCCGGCCTTTGTAATCGGCTTGTGAGGCGGTGCCATATTCGCGGATCCGGCGTTCGTTGCAGTGGATGCCGATGGCGATGAAGGGAGGTTTTTTTTTGCCGGAGGTCTGATCTTCGAAGATCTCCGCAAAATGCATTCGGGGCAGGTCCTGTCCGTCGTTAAAGAGTACCAGCGGGTGTTCATGCCCGGTCGCAGGGTCGTAACCTGCCGGCAGATAGGCGTCGTAAGGAAGATCCCGTGCCAGCACAGCGGAATGAAAACGAAAGTGGTGTATTGACGGAGCCGTCTCCGCAGCGGAATGGCCAAGGATCCTGGCAACGGTTTTATTAAAAAAATTCATCTTGAAAAAACAAACCCGTCCCTAGGCTTCGAGCCCTCCGGTATGCACGCAAATTGAACGAAAAATTAATGAATGAGCGCGGGGATGACTGTTTTTTTGACAGGATGAACAGGATTTACAGGATGGTGTCGGCTTCGCCGACAGTGAAACGTGGAAAATTGTCACAAGCCTCCGTCTAGTAAACGACTAAATCAAATATTGCAGCACGTCGGCAAAGCCGACGTCATCCTGTAAATCCTGTCAAAAATAATATCACATATCCGCTAACCTAAAGGAATGAGGTTTTAAATACCCTTGAATATCAAGCATATTTGTGCATAAACCTAGGCTTGAGCCAAGGGACGGGTAGTCCAGTCCAAAATCCAATTCCCGAACAAGCAATTAGTTTCCTAATTCGCCCTTTTTCTTTTCCTGAGGCACATTGGGTGTAATCCGTTCCGGACGATTGGCTGCTTCCCAGGCCACATAAAAGGCGAGTTGTGCACGTTTAGCCAGCGCGTCAAAATTGATCTTGTCTGCCGTGTCTGTCGGGCGGTGATAATCAGGGTGTGTGCCGTTGAAATAGAATACGACGGGGACGCCCTTTTCAGCAAAATTGTAATGGTCAGAACGCTCATAGTAATGGTTTGGATCGTCCTTGGCATTGTACTTATAATCGAGCTCGAGTTTGGTGTGTTCTGCATTCACCATTTCACTGATGTCGTGGAGCTGTGTGCTTATGCGGTCGTCGCCGATGACATAGATATAGTCGGCGTTGGTAGTATGCTTGTCATCTACCCGTCCGATCATGTCTATATTGATGTCCACAACGGTTTTATCGAGTGGGAAAAGTGGAAATTCTGTGTAGTATTTTGAGCCGAGGAGCCCTTTTTCTTCGCCACTGACCAGCATACACACCACGGTGCGTTTTGGGCCAGCCCCTTTTGCTTTAGCCTCTGCGAATGCCCGGGCAATCTCAACGACCCCTGAAGTGCCAGACGCATTGTCGTCGGCGCCATAATAGATTACGGTACTGTCGGACATGCCTAAGTGATCGTAGTGGGCCGAAACGAAAACATATTCTTTTTTGAGTTTTTCGTCAGAGCCTTCGATCACAGCCAGCACATTGGAGCCTTCGAGCAGTTTGCTCTCCTTATCCATCCGAAGTTCAATTTTGGATTTTACTTTAACAGGCTTGAACTTATGGCCTTCCTGTAGATCTGACAGTTCGTTTTCAACTTTTCCAGCTTTTTCGCCCAAAATAGCTTTTGCCAGCGCGGGTGAAATGAAGAAATGGGGAATATAAAAATTTGTAACGGTAGTGGCATCGGAGCCCACGGGTTGCCAACCGTAGGTAGAAATTCCCTTTCGGTTTTTCTTTAGATTTTCCTCAAAATTGGGGTCAATGATGAACACCGCAGTCGCTCCTTTTTTCTTCGCCAGTTGTACTTTTTTGCGCCAATCAAGACTCCAGCTGGTGCGGAATTCTGTTTTGGTAATCAGTGACTTTCCTTCTTTGGTTAGTGGCTCGCCATTGTAAAAAATGACTGCCTTACCAGATATATCAGCCATCCCGTAATCATTGTATTGTTCATCTTCAATACCATACCCTACAAATACGACCTCGTCCAAGGCTAAAAGCGGCAAATCAGGACAAAATGCTGGAAAAACATAATAATCCGTTCGGTTTTTAAATTCCTGATCAGCTACCTTAAGGCCAAGATCTTTCCAGGTCTGGCTTTGGAGCATAATTTTTTGGAAATACCCCTTGTCACCTTTAGGGGGTAGGCCAGCATCTTTGAATTGCTTGGCGATAAAATTTGCGGCCATCCGTTGCCCTGCCTGGCCTGTTTCGCGGCCTTGCATTGAATCGGATGCCAAAGTAAACAAGAGCGCTTTCAAATCTTCCGCATTAATGCCCGAAGCGAAGGAAGTTCCGTCATTTTCGAGCTTATAATTGCGTGTAGGATCGACTTTTTGCGCTGCGGCTGCAACCGGAATCGTCGGTGGAGCCGGAGGGGTGGGATCCGACTGAGCTGACAGTGTCAAGCCAGACAACAAAAAGAGATTAAGCAGTTTAAATTTCATGTTCTATAATTTCAGATTTATGGTCCAAAGGTCTAAACCCCGGTATTTATAAAAGCAGGTTTTCGCGTAACATGCTCACTTTTGCCTTAAAGAGCAAAAATGATGCCCGGCTATACGCCCAATGGCCTGCAAATTTCTGAACAATCTCGAAGTGATTGATATTAAACCTCGTAGGTTTAAAAAACCTACGAGGTTTAGGTGTCGAAAATGATTTTAACAACAGAATCATTGAATTCAAAAGATTTGATTGACACAGTTTTCTGAACACTCCCAAAAACAGCACTGTTCGGTGGGAAGATTTCAATGTCTGATTTGGTTTAAGTTTTTGTAAATTTTGTATCTTCGAGCCGGAATTTTTATTGTTTATTGAAATAATCCGTAGCCCGCTCGGGTCCAACACTTTCATCAAATACCTTCTACCATGCAACTCCCTACTCCCGGCTTTTTGCTGACAGCTTTTTTGCAAGTTTGTCGCCGTTTTCCCGGCCCTATGATTTCCACCTTTTTGGCCACTGCTGCATGCTTTCTATTAATCGACAGCACTGGAGCCCGTGAAGATGCGGATCTGGTTGTCCGGACCTGGATGACCAGCCAACTTGGTTTACCTTTCCTGACGGCACTCATCGCATATTCAGAATCCAAAAATTGGAGCGAAAACCGGGCTTGGCTGATCCAGTTATTTGGTATTGCGGCACTGGTAGGATGCTGGTTTTGGCTAGATAACAAAGCTGAAAATTTTGAAACCCAAATTCTGCCACAGTACGTTGCATTGTTCCTTGTACTGCATTTGTCTGTGGCGTTCGCCCCATACCTCAACTGGCGTTCTGTGCGGAATTTTTGGGAATACAACCGCCAACTTTTTGCCAATATTGTGGTCGGCGCAGCCTTTACCCTGATCTTGTTCGCCGGACTAGCGTTGGCGATTCTGGCCGTCGATAATTTGTTTGATACCCATGTACCTGACCGGGTTTACCCTAAGCTCTTTGTATTGCTGGCAGGTATCTTTAATACAGCTTTTTTCCTCTTTCATTTCCCTGAAAAGTATAGTTTAGACACCTCAGAAGGTGGTTACAACCTGATTTTCAGAAACCTGTGTAAGTTCATCCTGATCCCGATTGTCCTTTTATACTTCGTAATTTTATACGCTTACGGTGCAAAGATCGGGATACAATGGTCGCTTCCGAAAGGCTGGGTAGGTTCATTGATCCTGGGTTTTTCTGTTGCTGGGATATTTACCTATCTACTCAATTTTTACCTGGCAGAAGAAGACAACAGCTGGATCGTCAAAAATTTCAAGCGATGGTTTTGGTGGGTGTTATTGCCGCTCACGGGATTGCTTTTCATCGCTATTGTCAGACGAATCAGTGATTACGGAGTAACGGAACTTCGATTTCTGGTGGCTGATCTGGGTATATGGCTTGCAGCTGCCTGCCTTTATTTTTTGTTTTCAAAAAACGACAACATCAAGTTTATACCAATCTCATTGGCACTTTTTGCACTGGTTTGGGCCTTTGGGCCACTCAACGCTTTTTCGGTATCAGAACGAAGCCAAAAAGGTCGTTTGACAGAAATACTGGAACGCAGCGGACGCTTTGAAAATGGCAAAATAAAGCCTGGAACCACGTTGCTGACCGAGCCTGAATACGATCAGGTAAACGCTGCCCTCATTTATCTTGAAAATCGCAAAGCCCTGTCTGACCTGCTACCCAATCCCCTGGACAGTGCTTTGTTGGAGCACGGTGTGCTCATGAGTTGGCTCAAAATTGAATCAGATAGCACAAAAGAATCTAAACATCTGAGCATAAATCAAGAAACAGATGATGAGCCGATCGAAATACATGGATATGATCTGGCCTATAAACTGGAACTAAACGCAGGTGCTGCCTATGAAAGGAGTCAGCCCGGCAATTATTTCACGTTGTCAGAAAATGGGAAGATGCTGCAATGGCATCAATGGAAGGATGGCAAACTCAACCTCGTTGAAGTGTACAGTTTGACACCTACAATTGAAAAATGGTGGGAAAATCAGCAGGCAAAAGAGTCCTATACATCCGTTTCTTTACCCATACAGGAACGAACACTCAATTTGTCAGGGCATAAAAATCCGATCCGAGTGATTGTGGATAGCGCTGAGATCGAAATGAAGGGGCAGGAGAAACAGCTAAACTTTCTGAGTTGTTGGGTGCTGATTCAACAAAGGTAATCTGTAGAATCCTGCTTTGGAGGGTAATTTTCCAGGCCTCGTTATACCAGGCTTGATGAGTAAGCCTATACAATGGGGGCGAAAATCCGTGGAGCCATATTTTCAGGTCTTCATTTTCGGGTGAGTGGTTACGGTGGTCAAAGTGGAGGAAGAAGACACTGATTTGATGGAGGGCTTTTTGAAACGAGCTCCTTTTTCAGATCAAAAAAATTGGGAATCACTTCCCTCCACATCCCTCGCGTATCGCCTTGGCAAGGTCCGGATCCTTTAACAATTGAGCATAGGATTCAAGATTATGGCGTCCGTTTTCATCGGGCGTTTTATCCTGAAAGATAAAATTAGCCAGGCAGGGCCAGCCCATTTTCTCTGCAGCGGTCAGTACGCGGCAAATATTTTTTTCACGCGAAACAGCTGGGTTGTTTTTTTGCTCTGCCAGGGTGGCCAGACGCAGATAAGTGGTGGTAGTGGATCGGGTTGGCTGAAAAAAGTCTACCCGATGTACCAGCGGGTCAGTAGGGAGGTATGCAGCCTCAAATTCATCGCCCTCGCTGAATGGGAAACCGTTGGGCAAAAGGATGGGATCCATTTTGCCCATGGTAAAATCACCTTGTTCCATGAGGCTGTCAACCGCGAGCAGGGTATAAGTGATTTTTCCTTCTCCGGGTTTTTCGCCCAGTGCAAGGTGTAGCCTTGCCACCGTACGCTTGCCTTCACTGGCAAGTCGTTCCATGTTTTTGCGGCTATATTTGCTTACAATGCTGGTGTATGCCAAGCGTTTGGCATCCTGCTCCTTGCCAAACCATTGAAGTCCAAAAAATGCAATGGCCAACACCATCACCAACCCGCCTACGATAAGGGTTATCTGTTTTCGGTTCTTTCCTTCAGCTATCCGCCGGACCTTGTTCCGTGGGGTATCCACATTTTTATTGACCCGAAATTCGTAGCCAAACATACCATCCTTCTTATCCAGTATGATTTCGATGAGCTCGTCTTCGATAAAAAACGAGTACATCTTACTGTCTTCTACGGAGAAATCAACCTGCATCACCTTCAGATTGCAATGGATCATTACATGGCCCGAACGGTCGCCATGGTACAGACCCACCTTATGCCTGCCTCCGAAATCATCGAGAAAAACCCAGTTGATTTGAGCCATGGCGAGAACATTTGCAATTTATGAAGGACGATTTACGATTACTAAATTGCTTTTAGGGCAAATTTTAGATTTGAACGAATCGATGAAAATCGTAAATATTATTTTTTGCCCTTAACCTTTGGCCTGCCAATACTAACATACTGAAAACCCAGATCTTTCATTTGTTCCGTGTCGTATAAATTTCGTCCGTCGAAGATGATTGATTCACTCAGGGTTGCGGCCATGTGCCCAAAATCCGGAGTCCTGAATTCATTCCATTCCGTCATGATTGCCAAACAATCTGCCCCTTCCAGCACATCGTACATTTTGTCGCAGAGCGTGATTCGGTTGCCGTAGATGGCGCGGACGTGTTCCATGGCTTCCGGGTCGAAAGCACGAATTTTTGCGCCCATAGCCAGTAGTTCATCGATGATGACCAATGCAGGAGCTTCCCTGATATCGTCGGTATTGGGTTTGAACGCCAGCCCCCAAACAGCAATTGTTTTACCAGCAAGGTCGTTTTTGTAGTGTTTCTTTATTTTTTTGGTCAATACGCCTTTTTGTATTCCGTTGACTTTCATCACCGATTTTAGGATCTTGAAATCGTAGGAATATTCTGAAGCAGTTTTGGCCAGAGCCTGTACGTCTTTTGGAAAACAGGAACCGCCATAACCGATACCAGGGAATAGAAAGCGTTTACCAATGCGAGAATCAGAGCCCATACCAATGCGCACCTGATCCACATTTGCACCTACTTTTTCGCAAAGGTTTGCAATCTCATTCATGAATGAAATACGCGCAGCCAGGTAAGAATTGGCAGCGTATTTGGTCATTTCGGCACTGCGCTCATCCATGAAATAAATTGGATTACCCTGACGCACAAAAGGTTCGTACAGTTGGCGCATAACCTTACGGGCGCGCTCGCTTCGGGTACCTACCACGACGCGATCGGGCTTCATGAAGTCATCGACAGCCACGCCTTCCCGTAAAAATTCGGGATTGGACACCACGTCGAACATCTTTTTGGAGAGTTTTTCCACCATGATAGCGGCCACTTTTTCAGCAGTACCCACGGGAACGGTGCTTTTATCCACGATCACTTTGTAATCGGTGATAATGCCACTCAGGTCTTTTGCCACCCCCATGATATAGGAAAGATCGGCAGAGCCATCGTCGCCGGGAGGCGTAGGGAGGGCAAGGAAAATGATGGTCGCTTGTTCAATGGCCTCGTTGAGGTTGGTGGTGAAATGCAGACGGCCTTCTTTGGTGTTTCGCTCAAAGAGGATATCCAGCCCAGGCTCAAAAATGGGAATTTTGCCTGCTTTCAGGCTTTTTACCTTTTCGTGGTTGTTGTCAACACAAATGACATTGTTGCCAGTTTCGGCAAAACAAGTTCCAGTGACAAGCCCAACGTAGCCGGTTCCAACGACAGCGATATTCATGTAGGAGTAGAGTTTGAGTGGTGTTCCGAAACGTTGTTCCGGGAAATCTGTTTTTTTAATCGTATCAAGTCAGCGGTCAATTAATGACCTTCTGAACAGCATTCCAAATTATGTTCTGCAATTGAATGGCAAAGGTAGGGAGCGATCACCGAAGCATTAGGGTAGATTGCGAATTTTAAACACGTCGATTCAAATACATGTTTTTTTAAATATGGTTTTGCTGAAACCACCTACTTTTGGCAAAGTTAGATTTGATATGCAAACACCCATAATTTCTTTTGTTTTCACATCGATTGCACATAAAAAGGTAGCCTTCTCGGTCATTTTTTTTCTGACGATCTATGGGTCGACTGCCCAAAAAACTACGACTAATATCGTGCCTAACCCGGGCTTCGAGCGCTTTTCTGCTTCACCCATTGGTTGGTCATACAAGGGTGCCTTTTTTGGGGATGTCGTGAAATACTGGTTCAGTGCCACAACGGCCAGTCCTGATATTTATGGTCCAGCGATACACGTGCCAATGGACTGGGCAGAAAAAGGGTTTGGCCAACAAAAGCCGCGTTCCGGGAAGAATATGGCAGGCCTAACCCTTTTTGGTTGTACCAACGGGAAGCCGCATTGTCGTGAGTTTGTGGAGATCCAGTTGGCGGAACCCCTGGTGATCGGGCAGGCGTATTATGTAGAATTTTGGGTGAGCCACCTCGAAAAATCCCTCCAGATCAACAATCTAGGCGCTTATTTTAGCATCAGCGAGATTAAACGCCAAACGGATGAGGTTCTAATACGGGAGGCACAGGTGAGCGCGAAAGACATTGTGCCAGCCCCAAACGGCAAATGGGTGAAAGTGAGTGGTCAGTTTGTGGCAAAATACGAGGCGGAATATATGGTCATTGGCAATTTCAAGGACGACTTCAACACCCTATCTGTAGCGCCCAGGGAGGATTGTTTCAACTACGCCTATTACTATGTGGACGATGTTTTGGTGAAAAAGATCCCGCCCTTCAAACCCGTACCCGTCAAGCCAGACGATTTGACGAAACAGAAATTAGAGCCGGGGAAGATCATTCAACTCAAAAATATTTATTTCGAGTTTGATAAAGACGAACTAATGCCACGTTCTTTTGTGGAGTTGAACAAGTTGCTGAAGATCATGCAGGATAATCCCAGGCTGGTCATCGAGATCATGGGCCACACCGATGCGTTGGGGGAGGATGATTACAACCTTGACCTTTCTCGCCGCCGCGCGGAATCCGTGCTTCAATTTTTATTCGAAAATAAGATCAGCAAAAGCAGGCTGCTCTCCCATGGGGAAGGGGAGGGGAAGCCAATTGCTTCGAATGAAACGGATGAGGGTAGGGCGCAGAATCGGCGGGTGGAATTTATTGTGGTAAAAAAATGAAAATCATTATACTAAATCAACATTCAGACTGTCTGGGAGCCTATTGTTAATCAGGATTGACTGGTTTAGGTCCTTACTACTCGTGGATCGGTTGAAATGCTTGCGGCGCGACACAGTACCCGATCGCTTCCAGCATGATGCACTTAGGAAGCTAAAAATTCCGCCACATCATGCTCTCCACCGGCTTATCCGTCTTTTCATTGTATTTGGCGTTCTGCTTCTTATTGTAATAATTGGCAATGTCGCCATCCACCAGGAAGTAGATGAGCTGTCCGATGGGCATTCCAGCGTACACACGCACAGGCATCACACAGGAGATCTCCAGCGTCCAGTGGTTGCAAAAGCCCACATCGCCTTTCCCTGCGGTGGCGTGAATGTCGATCCCGAGCCTACCGATGCTGCTCTTGCCCTCGAGAAAAGGAACCGAGTTGTGGGTTTCGGTGTATTCCTCCGTTACGCCGAGGTAGAGTGTGCCGGGTTGCAGCACATAGCCATCTTCTGGAATTTCAAATGTATTGATCTTATTATGGCGTTTGGAATCCAGTGCATGATCCTGATATACACCGAAGTAACGGCCCAAATGCACATCATAAGAGTTGGTGCCCAGGCATTCGGGGCGAAAAGGTTCAATAACGATCTGTCGGCTTTCGATGGCCTCAAGTATCTTTTTATCGGTTAGTATCATAGTTGAAAAGGCCCCTGTTTTCTGAAATTTTGGGATGAATGCGGTTATAAATCCTGCTAAAAAGCCCGCAAAAGTATCTCAGCCAGCCTAACTATTTGCCAAAACCGGTGTTTCTCTTTTTGGATATTTGACTTTTAGACATTTGACATTGGACTCGCCTCGCTCTTTTCGGGTATCAGGGGTCTAATAATCGAGATGTCTAAAGTCGTGCAGTTCAATATTAATATGAAAAAGACACTCGTCCTCGGTGCCACGCCCAATCCGGAACGCTATGCTTATCTCGCCACCAGGCGCCTCACCCATTATGGCCATGAAGTGGTTCCAGTTGGTATCCGAAAAGGCGAGATCGGAGACCTTCAGATCCTGGAAGGAAAGCCTGAGGTAGAAGACATAGATACGGTAACGCTCTACATAGGTCCAGACCGTCAATCTGAATATTACGACTACATTTTTTCCCTGCAGCCCAAACGGATTATCTTCAATCCAGGTACTGAAAATCCTGAATTAATGCGGCTAGCTGCAGAGCACGGCATTGAAACGGTGGAAGGTTGTACGTTGGTTATGCTTTCTATTGGGGGGTATTGAAGTAGGGTGTTCCAGGCATCCGAAGAATTTTGGAGCTTGTTGTTAATGCACCGGGCTCTATGAAATGATGGATCAGCAGTAGGAATTTAGCTCAAAACTAATGTCCGAACAAGCTTTAAATTTCTGCGTTTTTGCCAGACGTTCATTTTTACAACATCCCTACAAACGAATCAAACAGATACCGTGAATCATGTGGACCAGGGCTGGCCTCCGGGTGATACTGAACACTGAAGGCCGGACTGTTTTTTAGTCGGATACCTTCTATGGTGTTATCGTTCAGGTTGAGGTGGGTGGCTTCTACAATGCCAGGCGAATCGTATACAGCTTGCTCGAGCACACCGAAGCCATGATTTTGGCTGGTAATCTCGCTAAGGCCAGTCACCAGATTTTTCACTGGATGGTTGAGCCCACGGTGACCGTGGTGTAGTTTGTAAGTAGGTAATCCGACAGCCCGTGCTAATAATTGCTGACCGAGACAGATGCCAAAAAGAGGCTTGCCATCGGCGAGCATTTTCTTGACGGTATCTACCGCGTATGACATAGAAGCCGGGTCGCCAGGACCGTTGGAGAGGAAGTAGCCAGAGGGTTTCCAGGCTTTTACCGTTTCAAAATCAGTTTTGGCCGGAAAAACCTGTAGATAACAATCCCGCTGATCAAAGCAGCGCAGGATATTCTTTTTTACGCCAAAATCCATCACTGCGATGCGGTGTTTGGCTTCCGGATTGCCCATGAAATATGACTCAGGGGTACTGATGCGGCTTGAGAGCTCCAGTCCTTCCATGCTGGGGGTTTCGGCCAATCGTTTGCGCAATTCTTCCAAGTCTTCGATCTCGGAGGAAATGATACAGTTCATTGCACCGCGTTGACGGATATGTTGCACAATGGCCCGGGTATCGAGGTCACAAATGGAGACCAATCCTTCCTGTTCAAAATATTCCTGAATACTGCGATGGGCATTTTGGCGACTGAAGGGCACATTAAAATTGCGGCACACAAAGCCTGCGATCTTAATGCCATTACTTTCTATTTCTTCATCATGAATGCCATAGTTGCCGATGTGGACGTTGGTGGCAACCAAAATCTGGCCAGTGTAGGAAGGGTCGGTGAAAATCTCCTGATAACCCGTCATGCCTGTGTTGAAGCAGATCTCACCAGTGGTAGTGCCAATTTTTCCGGCAGCTGTGCCGTGGAAAACGGTGCCGTCTTCGAGCAGTAATATCGCTTTTGTCATGGTTATGTTTTGGGCGCCAAAGGTCAGGCAAAAACACGGGATTTTATAGGAGATAATTGCGAAAGGGAAGGATAATTTCTCCTGATGCTGCCGGAGACTGATGTACCTTGTTTTTTTTCTTAGTTGACTAAAGTCCAGCTTAAATTATGCCACAACGCTTGCGTTCGAATACCCCTGAGCTAGAGGATCTGCTTGATGCTGCCGTAATACGGTACAATAGAGCTGATTTTATTGCGGCAGACCCGATCTCCATCCCACATCGTTTTACAAAGCCACAAGACCGCGAAATTATGGCCTTTTGGGCGGCCACACTTGCCTGGGGACAACGCAAAACCATCATTCAAAGCGCCAACCGTTTGGCTGAACTGATGGACAATGCGCCATACGATTTCATGCTAAACCACATGGAATCAGATCGTGCCAGGTTCGAATCGTTCAAGCACCGCACGTTTCAGGCCACCGATACCCTTTGGTTTTTGGAATTTTTTCAAAGTTATTATCGAAAAAATTCATCCCTGGAAACAGCTTTTGCACGCCACCTAAGCCCCGAAGACCCAACGATTGAAAATGCTCTTCGTGGGTTTCATCATGATTTTTTCGATCACCCTTATGCGCCGGAACGCACCCGAAAACATGTGGCCACGCCTGCCCGGGGCAGTACCTGCAAACGACTCAATATGTTTCTTCGTTGGATGGTGCGAAAAGACGACGCTGGAGTGGATTTCGGTATCTGGCAAAAGATTAGCCCCGCACAGTTGCTCATTCCGCTCGATGTGCATGTGGAGCGGGTAGCACGCCAACTCGGGCTTTTACAACGCCAACAAACAGACTGGAAAACTGTACTTGAACTCACTGAAAATCTCCGTGCTTTTGATCCTGCCGATCCGGTGAAGTACGATTTTGCCCTTTTTGGAATGGGGGCCTTGGATGCAGGCGTACAAGCCCTTGCAAGTTGGACAGTTGGAGCTTGGAGAACGGACCGTTAGGCGAGGCCTTCAGTACAGCAATTAAATTTTTCTGATAGCGTGTAACCTCTTTTCCAACAAGCCTGTCATAGTCAGCATTGGACACGGAAACCAATTTTCATTCACGAAAAAGAATTTTATAATGCAAGAATTTACTATTCCAATCTTCATCAGCCTTGGCGCATTTCTGATGGTCGTTGCCCTTCGGTATCTTCAAAATAAAGAAAATATGGCTATGATCGAAAAAGGTATGAACCCCGATGAAAACAGGCGTAACCGCCGTCAGGCCAATCCCTCGCAAACTTTGAAAAACGGTTTGCTCTTTGTGGGCGCCGGCTTGGGCCTGCTTCTCGCGATCATCATTACCAACACCTTGCATTTGGAAGGTGATAGCAACACGGGGATATTTTTTGCGCTGATCGCCATCTTTGGTGGCGCGGGTCTGTTAGGGGCCTACCTCTACGAGCGAAAAAACCCGCCTCCGCCAGTCGAATAATCTAAAAGATCCTTTAGTGCTAAGGTGTTGTTTCCCCCGATTTGTTGCAATTGCAGCAAATTGGGGGATTTTTTGTTTAAAATACCTCCTTAGCTGTATACCTTCGCCCACCTTTTTGGCATGTTGGTGATTGGCATGTTGCTTCTTGGAAGCACCCAAACCAATCACCAACAAACCAACCCCTAAAAAACCGCTACCCTTCCGCTCATGTCCTATATCATCGGCACTATCATCCAACAAAGCGCAAAGATCGGCGCGTTCGTAGGCCAGCCACGCCAGTCGCCCATTCAACTTCAAGAACAACAGTTACGGGATCTTCTTTGGGAAGCCCGTCATACAGCCATTGGCCTGGAATATGACTTTAAAGGCATTTGGCGGAACGAAGATGTGCAAAGGGCTTTCAAAAAGGCAGTCCCGGTCATGGATTATCAAATGCTTTATGATCGTTGGTGGTCAAGAGCACATCTGGACGACGAGCCGGATGTATGCTGGCCGGGTATCGTACCCTATTTTGCACTATCGAGCGGAACCAGTCAGGCATCTACCAAATATCTTCCGCTTACCGAGGATCTTTTGCGTGGTATGAAGCGCGGTTCGCGGCGGCTTTTTTATGACATGACCAAATACTACGGTCTTGCACCGGAGCATTATACCAAGCAAATGCTTATGGTAGGCTCCTGCACTCAGCAAAAACGGGTGGGTTACCACTGGGAGGGCGATCTTTCGGGTATTATGGGAATGAACCGCCCCCGGATCATTGAGCGTTCTTACCGCCCTGGGCGCCATATCACTGACTTGCCTGAATGGGGTGAGCGTATTGAACGTATTGCCGAAGAAGCCCCGCAGTGGGATATTGGTTTTTCCGTCAGCAACCCGATGTGGCTACAACTGATCCTGGAAAGGATCATTGAAAAACACAAACTGGCACATATCAACGAAATATGGCCCTCCTTCAACGTACTCATTCATGGTGGTGTGCCTATTGAGCCATACAAACCCACGCTTGAGCCTTTGTTTGGGAAGCCCATTCTGTACATGGATAGTTATGGGGCTTCAGAAGGATTCCTTGCTTATCAGGAGCGCCCCGATCACCGACCCATGAAAATGCTCAACGATTGTGGTGCTTACTGTGAATATGTGCCGTTTGATGATGAGAACTTTGATGAAAATGGTGAGTTGCGTACGAATCAACCCCGAAGCCTCGACCTCTCGGAAGTTGAAACAGGGAAACATTATGCCATCATACTCAGCACTGTTGCAGGTGCATGGCGTTATCTTTTGGGTGATACCGTTCAATTCACGGACACCGAAAAAGCTGAAATTCGGATCACTGGACGTACCAAGCAGTTTCTCTCTGCTTGTGGAGAACATATTTCCATTGATAACCTTTGTGATGCAGTGCGGGCCGTTGATGAACGCCTTCATGCAGGCATAGGAGAATTTGCCGTCACGAGCCTTCGGGAGGGAACATTCTGGACACACCAGTGGTATCTCTCTGCCGAAAATCATTCGCTTACCAGTGAAACCCTGGTCAAGGCTTTGGATGAAGAATTGTGTAGACTCAACGAAGATTATGCGGTAGAACGCAAATACGCACTTCGCAATGTGCGCGCCCAGATAATCCCTAATCAGGTATTCATCGATTGGCTAAGCCAGCGTGGCAAATTAAATGGTCAGGCCAAAATACCGCGGGTGCTAAAAGGTGCTCAATTGGCTGATTTTGAAACGTTTATAGGAAAGAAGTAAGACTATGAAAAAATTATTTTTCCATGATTTTCTCGCCAAATTTCCACCGGTACCTATGCCGGTAACCCTAGGCGAAGACACACACCATACCTTCGGCACAGAAAACGACCCACTCTCTGATGAGCTGATCGCTCAGTTCATCCACCCAACCGAATCTGTGGCTGCCGACGATGAATTTACCGAATATGTACCTTGCTTTTCTATTGATAATACCGACCAGTTCATCGGGTTAGTGTGGTGGAAAGCGGAACTTTTGAACTACGAATATGTGCTGGCGACCTTCAATGATAAAGGTGAACTCATTGGCCGCAGTGTGATCGCAGGCACCACCCTAAAAGACGGTGTAGTGACCCGCTCGGTGGCCGTCATAAATGAAGAATGGGAGATTACCGTCGGCGAAGGCACTTCTCCGGATGGGAATCAAATTTTTGACCCGACTACTTCCAGGACACGGCACCTGGAAATTCTGATCAATGGGCAGATCGTAGAAGGATAGGAAATCTCTTAGACGAATGGCCAAGGTCCAAGTAGGTGCTGTGTCTGAGGTTTGTTGTACTTTATTACCACAATTTCAACGTGCGTGCGTAAGCGCAGCCCCTACTTGGACCTTGGACATTTATATTACCATGTGGTGCGCAACGTCAGCCACAAATTCCGTCCCGGGGCATTGATGCCCGAAGCAAAGTTGCGGTATTGCATATCCAGCATATTGTCAACCCCCGCTTGCAAGGTCAGGTATTTACCCAACCGATAGCTTGCGCGCATGTTAAACGTCACCCAGGCAGGCATACCGTTGGCAGGCGCATATTGCAAATTATCTTCGCCTTCAAGGTTGTAATCTTCCAGATATTTTTTCCCATTGAAAAGAATGGTGCTTTCAAATGAAACCTGATTAGTGTGCCAGCGTGCACCCACCCGACCATACGTCGGCGGAATGTGGTCAAGCGGCGAGGTTTTGCTGGTGCCATTCTCCTCCAGTATTTTGCCTTGGGTAAAACCAATTGAAGCAAATACAGCCATTGTCTCTGTAGCGTCTGCTTCCAGCGTAGACGTGAATCCATGAAGTTGGGCATTGCGTTTATTCTGACTGGCCAGCACCCGACTCATTACCCCGTCGTATTCGATGGAATCCTGTCCGTTAAACTGAAAAACATCGGTCACAATGGCATCGCGGAAAAGGGTACCCCAAAGCACGTTTTCCCAACGCAGGCGATCGGTTACCTTATAGGTAAGGTTGAGGTCAAGATTGTAGGTCTTTTCTGGTTTAATATCCGGGTTGGGAACTACCACACTACCTTTTTGAGAATCAAAAACTTTGGTCAGATCGTCCACATTCGGCATTCGAAAACCCGAGGAGGCGTTGATGGCAAAGCGCCAGCTCTCAGATCCATTCCATGCTGCACCGAGGCTCCCCGACACAACAGGGCTGTTTTGTGCTACTTTTTCAAAGGGGAAGGGATAAAATTCCCGGCTTACAAATTTTGAGCTCAGGCTCGAATACCCACCGCGAAGGCCTTCGTTCATGACCCAATCCCCACATTCCCAACTGTGTGTGACATATAGCGCAGCATTGCTCATCTGGCTGCCGCCATCCGGGTAGCGGGAACTTTGCGTTGTCACCTCCGATGTATTGACATTGAAACGGCTGGCTTCAGAGGTTACGTCATTGTATTGTCCATCGAACCCGAGGTGTAGTATATTGCTTTTCCCCCAGGTTTTAGCACCATCTACGGTAAGGCCAAAAACTTTTACCGTTTCTGTACGGTCCGTGCGGCGGGTAGCACCAAAACTGCGACTGTGTCGGCTCTCTTCAATATCCTGGACGCTGGCCGTTGCCTGCAGCCCTTGATTGAAAAAGCCTGCTTCGCTCAGGCTCAAGGTATAGGCAGCCATCAGGCGTTTTTGTGGACCATAATACCATTCAGCAGAGGCTAGTCCCGTGCCTGATCCATTAGGATCCGTGAGGCGGTCGTACCGTGGGATGTTGGAAGAATTGCTGTATTGTAGGTTCAGGGTATGCCGCAGGTTGCTATTTTGCTGAATGACTATTTTTTCCAATAAATCATATTGTGTGAATCCTGTAAATTTCTGGAGGTATGGATCGGAATTGTGGACAAGCGAATCTTTACCGTTGAAGCGTTCGACATAGGTAAGGCGTTTGCCAAAAGAGCCTTCAAAGTTCGGTTGTTTACCCATGCGTAAATCACCGAAATCGCTGTAGGTGAAGGAGGTCAATGCAGCGATCTTTTTCCCACCCAGGCTAAAATCTACATGGCCGGTTTTTTCTTTATTCACTGAACCATAGCGTGCAAAAGCACTGCCGGTAGTCTTGAATCCACTTTCTGCAAGCACGGGATCTTTGGTAAATAAACAGATTGCACCCCCCAAGGCATCGGTTCCATATACCGTTGAGGCCGGTCCAAAAAGTACCTCAGCCCGATCCAGTGCGGCATTGTCCGTCGTGATCACATTCTGAAGGTGGCCTGCGCGATAAATGGCATTGTTCATGCGTACGCCATCCACTACAAGCAAGATACGGCTAGCTTCAAAGCCCCGCAATACGGGACTACCGCCTCCTTGCTGACTTTTTTGCACAAATACTGCCCCGGAATTTTGCAACAAGTCAGCGGTAGACTGGGCATTGAGTCGTTCTATTTCTGAACGGCGTATTATGTGGATATCCTGTGCTACAGAAGCTCGGATTTGACTTGTCCGATTGGCAGAAATGACCGTTTCGTTGAGGAGCACTGCTTTTTGGGTGCTATCCAGTGTTGTGGTTTGTGCAGCCAAAGCGCCAACAAAAAGGAAAAGTATGATTGAAAAGACGTTTATCTTTTTCATGAAATTGTATTTAACCCACGCGGCTATGGCCTGCGTAGGAGGGTGATTGTAGGACTTGGAAGTCCCGCAAAATTGATCTTGAAATGTATGGGCGCAGTGCGCCAGGGAAACAGGAGTCGTCCCGAATTTTGAAATTGACCTCGGAGAGGTCCAACATTGGTAGATGTTATGATAAAGCACAAGGACCTCGGAGAGGTCTAACATAAATATTTTCGTGGATTAGATTTACAAAGGTTAGACCTCTCCGAGGTCCATCCAAAATCTAAATTCCATTTTCTACCAATATTAAGCCTTTCCGAGGCCAAGGACTCCCAAAATTCGGGATGACTCCTGGTTGCTCACAACTCCGGAGGCGGCGCAAAAGTCCCAGGCGCAAACTGCGCAGCAAAATGGAATGAAGTAAAAACCTGCATTTGAAGCGGATTATCTATGCTGGCAGAAACAACCGGTCTTTCGGGCACAATAAACGCCGAACCAAGCCATTTGGCTAACCAAAGTGCCACTGGCGCATTAGACGAATTGCTTTCTTTTTGCACAGATTTAAATACCTGACCAAGGGCCTTGAACAGCGTCTGTTCGGGATGATCAAGATATAAGGTCACCACGATCGAATCGCCGGTTTCTGCCAGGATCCGGTAATCAAAAAGTTGTCCGTTTTGGACAATTTCTTTTTTTCCGGCAACCTTTAATGATTCAAAAAAGCCTTTGTGAAATGTTTGCTGACTGAGCAGATTATCTGTGCCGGCAATGTTTCCATGGGAGTCTTTCACTTTCAAAAGAACCCCTTGCGCCTCAAAATGTGCCGCTACTTGCAGCCCTTTCCACGCCAAAAGCCAGCCCACTGATTGGAAGGCAAGCGTAGCTGAAAGGAGCAGCGCTGTAAAACGGAGCCGTTTTTGATAGGAGCAAACCATTGGCGGGCGAAAGGTACGGCGGCAGCTCGCATATTTTTCAGCCTTATTCCCCGTATTGCTGCTCGTAATACAGCTTGTACTCGCCAGAACTGACCCGCAGCAGCCATTCTTCGTTTTTCAGATACCATTGTACGGTTTCGCGGAAGCCTTCTTCTGCACGAATTGAAGGATTCCAGCCCAATTCGTTTTTTAATTTGGAAGCATCAATGGCGTAGCGCCGATCATGTCCGGGGCGGTCTTTTACGAATGTGATCAAACGCCGAGAGGAACCAGGCTCCCGACCTAAGTATTCGTCCATGATGTTGCAAAGCACTTCCACCAGGTCAATATTCTTCCATTCATTGTTGCCGCCTATGTTGTAGGTCTCACCTACCCTGCCTTCGTGAAAGATGGTGTCAATGGCTGAGGCATGGTCTTTTACCCAAAGCCAGTCGCGGGTGTATTTCCCATCGCCGTATACTGGGAGCGGCTTTTCTTCTTTTATGTTCTTGATGATCAGAGGAATGAGTTTTTCCGGAAAATGATTGGGGCCGTAGTTATTGCTGCAATTGGAGAGTACTACCGGCAGCCCGTAGGTATGAAAATAGGCCCTTACAAAGTGATCACTCGCTGCCTTCGAGGCTGAGTAGGGCGAGCGCGGATCGTAGCGGGTCTCTTCGGTAAAAAAGCCTTCTTCCCCAAGCGAACCATACACCTCATCTGTACTGACATGGTAAAAACGCTTGCCTTCCAGGTCGCCGGCCCAAAGATTTCGGACGGTATTGAGCAGGTTTACCGTGCCAATCACATTGGTTTCAACAAAAGCCATTGGATTAGCAATGGAGCGGTCCACATGGCTTTCCGCAGCGAGGTGGATGACGCCGTCCGGGCAGTGTTTTTCAAAAATATTTTTGAGTTCTGCCGCATTCGTAATGTCTCCTTTTTCAAAGACATAATTGGGTGAAAGCTCCACATCACGCAGGTTTTCGAGGTTGCCGGCATACGTGAGCGCATCCAGATTTACGATCTTGTAATCAGGATATTTCTGGACAAAATGGCGAACGAGGTGAGAGCCGATAAAACCGGCGCCACCGGTGATTAGAATGGTTTGCATATTTTAGGTCCAGATTTTGAATTTTATGTTGGTTGCTCTACTTGCTTTTTTTGACAGAATTAACAGGGTTTTTTCTTCGAAAAAGTGTTTAAATCCTGTTAATCTTGTCTATCCTGTCAGAAATAAATCTTGTTGGGATGTCTCACTGCCGATAAACTTTTCCATCCTTCATCACAAAAACAACCCTGACCATGGCACGGATGTCTTCCATAGGGTTGCCTTCCACGGCAACGATGTCGGCAAGTTTACCCACTTCGAGTGTGCCAATGCGATTGGCTATGCGCAAAAGTTTGGCCGCATCCAGGGTAGCTGCACGCAAGATGTCAGCATTTTTCATGCCTATCTCTGCCATCAGCCCAAACTCCAGGTTGTTCGTGCCGTGTGGCGACACACCAGAATCTGTACCTAAAACGATTTTTACGCCTTTTTTGTAAGCTTTAGCGGCGGTTAATTTGATTTGTGGGCAGACTTCCAAGGCTTTTTTGCGCACCACTTCCGGGAAAAATCCTTTGGCAAAGCTGGCACTATCACTTACGGCCTGTGCAGCAGTAAGGGTCGGCACGAAGTAGGTGCCGTGTTTGATCATAGCATCCATCGTGGCTTCACTCATAAAGGTTCCGTGTTCTATGCTTACCACTCCAGCTTCCACGGCACGTCGAATGCCTTCGTCGCCGTGTGCATGCGCCGTCACATCGATGCCCATATCCCGGGCGGTCTGGACAATGGTATTTAGTTCATCCTGGGCATAATGGGGCAAAGTTCCGTCGCGGGCAAGCGAGGTCACTCCGCCGGTGGCACAAACTTTAATGCAATCAGCACCGCGTTTGATCTGTTCACGCACCGCAGCACGGCATTCATCCGGACCGTCTGCAATACCCATTTCGGGTCCTGGAGGGTCAAAAAGATCCCATTTCGCTCCCGTGGTTGCATCTGCGTGTCCGCCGGTGATGCTGAGTGCGCGGCCAGCCGTTAGGATCCGGGGCCCAATGGCCCAGCCCGAATTGATTGCATTTCGCAACGCAATGTTCACCCCGGTACCGCCGAGGTCTCGTACCGTGGTGAAGCCGATGTCTAGGGTTCGCCGGGCATACACGGCGGCCCGGTAAGCGATATCAGCGGGATTTAGGGTAAATCGTTCGTTGTATGAACTGCGATTTAGCTCCCACTCCATGTGTACATGACAGTCGATCAGGCCAGGAAGCACCGTTTTATTTTTCAGATCAACCACTTCTGCGCCTGTTGGAGCCCGCGAAAAACCGGGTTCAATGCGGGCGATCTTATTGCCTTCAACTACAATAGTAGCATTCAGGATCGCTTCGCCGCTGATAGGGAGGATTCGGCCACAATAGAGGTAGGTGGTTTGAGCTGAGAGGGTTTTTGCAATAAAAAAGAAAAGAATGGAAAGTTTTAGTTGGTGCATTACAGGCTTAAATATTGATCAGTATAGGGGAAAAGTCCGGCCTTAATCAAATCAAGGCGTTCTAAAATGCGGCTCGACGTATTGTATCGGGAATGTTCCGACTCATGATTGATACTGAGATAGCCTCAGTCGAGCGCGAGATTTGGCTAAGCGAACGATGTGCTCCAGGATAAAATAGTGCTCCAACTCATCGGCTTCTTTTTCAGAAATGCTGTCCGTTGCTTTTTTCTCAAGAAAAAATTCGACACGACTTTGGATATCCTGCGGTGCGTGAAAAGCCAAGACCTTTTTGTGGTCCATACCCGCCATCAATTCTGCCAAACTATCGTAAATATTTGGATAGGCGATCATTAGCATCGTTTTAGTCGAACAAAGATAGGTCAAAATATGTAGGGGCGAACTACGTCCCTTTTATTATTCATGTCCTATTTGGATATTGTCCAAATTATGCCCACAATTCCGCCTTTACAAAGGCATGACAGTGCCAGGAAAGCCCGCAATTACTTTTGCCAGGCTTTTAGTGCAAAGAATCAGATATCAAAATCATGTTAGACGGTTATCACATTCTCACCCTGACCCATCGCGACGCTTCGCTTGATGCACTGGTCAATACCATCGCTCCCAGCCAAAATACGGCTTCCGCACTTCAGGATCTGAAAGCCGAAATGGGCTGGGAGGAATTGCTTTATCTCGCTACCTGCAACCGCGTCACCTATATTTTTTATTCCCCCAACCCTGTAGCTGAAACGATTGCAGCACAAATGCTCTCCGTACTTCGGCCTGACCTTAGCGGATTTTTGATGCAAAAAACAGCTGCCCAAATGCGTCTGATACATGGCTCTGAAGCTGTAGCCCACTTACTCGAAGTGGCTTCATCCATGGATAGTCTTGTGATTGGCGAACGGGAGATCATTCGTCAACTCCGTCAATCCTACGATCAAAGCCGCGCATGGAGCCTTACCGGGGATCATCTTCGCTTACTTATGGGCTTTACCATCGAGACTGCTAAAGATATTTATACGCATACGGGTATTGGTCGCCGGGCGCTTTCCGTGGTGGCGCTTGCCTTTGGCGAGCTGTTAAAAACCGGCCTACGTCCCGAGGCCCGAATTTTAATGATTGGAGCAGGTGAGACCAATGCCTTGTTTGCTAAATTTTTGGTCAAGGCCAAATTTAACAACGTTACAATATTCAATCGCACCTTTGAAAAAGCACAGGTTTTAGCACAGGCCAATGGCTGGCGTGCATTTTCACTGGACGAACTGGCTTATTATTCCGAAGGCTTTGATGCCTTGCTGGTCTGTACCGGATCTACAGAGGCCATTATTACGCCAGGACTTTATGAAAAGCTTTTGGCTGGTCAACCATCAAAAAAAGTAGTTGTAGATCTTTCCATTCCATACAATGTAGCGGGCGAAACCGTAGCAGCATTCCCCATGCAATACATTGAAATTGAAAGCCTAAAAGAAACGGCCAGCGAAAACCTCGCCTACCGGGAACAAGAACGTGACCTCGCAGAAGGGCTGATCCAACAGCGCGTACGGACGTTTCGGGAACGCTGGCATGAACGGCAGGTGGAACGCTTGCTCGCCCATATCCCCGATGAGGTGAAAGCAGTAAAAGACCGTGCTATTCAGGAAATATTTGGCAAAGAATTTGCCCAACTCGACCCAGCTGCTCAGGACCTTGTACAGCGGATGCTCGGTTACATGGAAAAAAAATGCGTGGCGATCCCAATCAAAACTGCCAAGGCGATCGACTTACACGGAAAAAAGAGAATGGAGACCCAGATTCAGCAATAGGTTTTTTTTCTCATCTTTGCCAGTATGAAAAATCTGGTCGCTTTGCTGCTTTGCTGCGCTCCCTTTTTTGCGCTCGCACAAATCAATTTTGATTCCTCATATCTACCCATTGTGATCTTAAACACCAATGGGCAGGTAATTCCAGATGAACCAAAACTGGATGCTACTATGCAAGTGATTGACAACGGTCCCGGCCAGATCAATCACCTCAGCGATCTGCCCAATCATTTCAATGGTTCTATTGGTATTGAGCGACGAGGCAGTACCTCCGATTGGCTTTCTGATAAAAAACCATATGCCATCGAGATCCGTGATGCAGCTGGTGTAGACTTAGAATTTCCGCTACTGGGCATGCCCAAAGGATCTGATTGGGCATTTCTTGCCCCTTTCAATGATAAAAGTCTCGTACGCGATGCATTGATGCTCGGCCTTGCCGCCAACATTATGCCATGGGCTTCTCGCTGCCGGTTTGTTGAACTCGTGCTCAATGGCGAATACGAAGGTATTTACCTGGTAACAGAAAAGATCAAACGTGATAAAAACCGTGTAGACATCAGTAAACTAAAGGCCGATGATACCGCAGGTGATTCGCTCACGGGCGGATATATTCTTAAAATTGATAAAACTACGGGCGCATCCAATGAGGGTTGGATTTCCCCGTATGTTCATACCCCTGGTGCCTGGCAAACGACTTTATGGCAAGTTGAATATCCCAAACCCATTGATTTACAACCCGCTCAAAAAGCCTATATCCAGCAATGGATCACAGCATTTGAAGGGGCTATGGCTTCGCCCAATTTTGCTGATTCAACCGTTGGCTACCCTAAATACATTGATGTTTCCTCTTTTGTAGATTTTACCCTGCTCAACGAACTGGCAAAATGCGTGGATGCTTACAGGATCAGCACTTTTTTTTATAAAGACAAGGATAGCAAAGATCCTTACCTCCATGCCGGGCCAGTATGGGATTTTAATATTGCACTCGGAAATGCTGGTTACTGTAACGGTGAAAAACCTGAAGGTTGGATGATTGATTTCAACGAGATCTGTCCAGATGATACTTGGATCACACAATTTTGGTGGAAAAAAATGTGGGAAGACCCCAATTACCGGCACCGTTTGCAAGACCGATGGACGGAACTTCGCTCCGGTGCGCTTTCTAACGATCATATTTTTCATCTGCTCGATTCACTTACGACGAGCGTAGAGGAGGCCCAGGTACGCAATTACAAACGTTGGCCGGTGCTCAATACTTGGGTTTGGCCCAATGTTTTTTGTTGTGGCACGTATGCAGACCATACTGATTTTTTGCGCAAATGGTTGATAAAACGCTTAGAATGGATGGATAATGCTGCAAAAACGCTCTATATCGGCAAATACGAACCTAAAAAACGCTTTGAAACTAGGGCGTTCCCAAATCCAGTTTCAACAGGAATTTTGAGATTCGACTGCTATACGCATTACAACGATGCGGTGTTGATCCGGGTATATGATGCAATGGGAAGGTTTGTCCAGGATATCAAATTTGAACCGGAATTTAACGGAAAAAACACCTTTGAATGGCAATATGAGTCACTACCAAGAGGCGTGTATGTCTACGAAGTATTATTTAATGGCCAGCGAGAATCAAGTGGGCGCATTGTAGTAGCAAAATAATGAACATAGCCATCATAGGCGGTGGGGCAGCTGGTTTTTTCGCTGCCATCACTTGTGCTGAAGCCAATTCTGCCTGCCGTGTCACCATTTTTGAACGGGGAAAGTCCGTACTCGAAAAAGTACGCGTGAGCGGTGGCGGTCGCTGCAATGCTACCCATAAATGTTATGATCCCCGCGAATTGGTAAAGTATTACCCCCGCGGCAGCCGGGAGTTGCTGGGGCCATTGATGCAATTTGGGCCGGAGCAGACCGTAGCCTGGTTTGAGCAGCGCGGCGTGCAGCTTAAGACCGAGGCGGATGGGCGCATGTTTCCCATTACGGATGATTCTCAGACCATTGTAGATTGTCTCAGCCGCGCTGCGCAGCAGGCAGGCGTCCGGGTTTTAACCAGTACCAGGGTGGATAAAATAGCCAGCGAACCGGGCAAACCCATAGCTCGTTGGCGCATAGGCTCGGAAATTTTTGACAAGATCATGCTTGCCACCGGAAGCAGTACTACTGCCTGGGAATGGTTGCAGGAACTCGGACATGCCATTGTTGCACCAGTGCCTTCGCTGTTTACATTCAATACGAAGGACACCCGTTTGCGCGATTTAGCGGGCGTGTCTGTACCCATGGCTTCGCTTCGGATTCCTGGCACAAAGTTGTCAGCAGAAGGTCCACTGCTCGTTACGCATTGGGGCCTAAGCGGTCCGGCGGTATTGCGTATTTCGGCTTGGGGGGCCAGAGATTTGCACGAAGCAGGGTATAAGTTTTCCTTAGAAGTTAATTTTTTAAGCGAAAAAAAACCGCAAATGGCTGCAGCATTTTTGAGCCAAATTAAACTCGAAAGCGGAAAAAAACTTGTGATGGCCAATACACAAATGAATCTTCCTACGCGCCTTTGGCAACGACTTGTTGAAGCTTCTGGTATAGCTCCAGAACGCCGTTGGGCAGATGTAGGTAAGCTGGAATTACAGGCATTAACCGCACAAATCACAGCAGCAGAATTTCAAATTACAGGTAAAAGTACTTTCAAGGAAGAATTTGTGACCGCGGGTGGTGTGTCGCTTAAAGAGGTGAATTTCAAGACCTTCGAAAGCAAAATCTGCCCGGGGCTTTTCCTTGCAGGCGAGGTTCTGGATATCGATGCCATCACCGGTGGTTTTAATTTTCAGGCAGCCTGGACCGGTGGTTGGCTGGCTGGGCGGGCGATGGCAAATGGGTGATTGGGAAAGCTAAGGTCTGACACAGTTTTCGGTACGCCTGCGAAATACTTTGGCTCTGCAAATCACCAACTATCCTTTCCGCCAACTCAAATAAACCCAGCCCAGTAAACTTGCTATCGCTGCAAAGTAAAATACCCTGGAAAGATGCCCGGAGAACCAGCCCGCTATCAACGCACCCCCTCCAATAGCAATCTCCAAAGAAATATACATCGTTGCCAATGCACGGCCTTTACGGCCCGGGTCTCCAAGATCTACTGTCCAGGCATTGATGGCTGGTGAAAAAATGCCATTGCCCAGGCCAAATAGTATTGAAGCGAGATAAAGCAGAGGCCTGGAATCGGCCAGTGCAAATGCAATCATGGCAATTGCAATCAGAATAGCAGAAGCTTTTAATACTGGTACACGCCCCAGACGGTCCGATATCTTTCCTGCCGAAAAGCGCGTGGATACACTCGACAGGGTGAAAAGGGTAAAAAATGTGGCCCGGTTTTCTACCCCTAAATTGTCGCTCAGATCCGGCACCAGTGTCAGAATAACCCCATAACTGATGTAACAACAGATCATGACTACAGCCGCGGGAAGCGCCAATGGATCGAATACATCGTTTCTGCCAACTTTTAAAAGAGATAAATGGAAGGCTTGTTTTTCCCGTAGCGTTTCAGTCAAATTCGTCAAAATAAGCATCGAAAGCACTGCCAATACCGCCGAAGCATAAAACATGGCATTGATGTCGTACGATTTTACCAGCCAGCTACCCAGGATCGGGGAGGCGCTGGCACCCAGACTCAGGCAAATACCCAGTGTGCCCATCGCTTCTCCCCGGCGCCCATCAGGAACTATATCTGCAACATACGCGGAGGTACCTGTGGGTTTGAACCCAGTAGAAAATCCGTGAAAGAACCGTAGCGCCAAAAAGCCTGATACAAAGGCCAGTTGCGGATAAAGCAGACTGCAAACGACACAGGCAAAAGTGCCAATGTACATGACTGGTAGCCGGCCGATTGTGTCGGCAAGTTTGCCACTAAAAGGCCGGGAAAAACCTGCAGTGAGCGTGAAAAGCGCGATAATGAGCCCCTTATGCTCACCTCCTCCGAGCGATGTGAGGTATGCCGGCAACTCCGGGATCATCATGTTGAAACTGCCCGCAAACAGGGCGTGCGAAAGGCAAAGAAGTAGGAAGGGGCGGGTGTAGAGGGCTTCGTCGGGAGTAAAATTCATGTAAAGGGGCTGCTCTGTCGCAGCATTTTTTTCAGAACAGTCGAGAACCCAGCAATAACATTTGAATGTGCTGTAGTGATCCCTTTGCATTTTTGTACAGAGACGAATTCGTTTTTGAATACCGATACATTTCACTGGATAATTACACAGCTATTTCCTGCCGTGAAAACTCGGGAGAAGGCGGTATAGTCAAAAGTTTATTGAGGAATTAGTGCCAATTTGGATTTTAAAAACCCTTCCAGCACGGCTAATCCGCGCTCAAAATCCTGGTTATTATTCACTACCAGGTCGGCCTCTTCCTTATATGGCATAATGAAACGTTCATAAGAAGGAAGTACATGATGTTGGTATTGATAAAGTACATCATCCAGTGGATAGCCGCGCTCCACCTGATCACGCACGATCCGGCGGATGATCTTGAGGTTTTCCTTCGCATTCACAAACACTTTCAGATCCAGTTTTGCGGCAATTTTTTTGTAGTGAAAAACAAACAGTCCTTCAATGATGATAATTGGAGCGGATTTGAAAGTTAAAATTTTCGGCTTCTTGTCTGGATTATTAAAAACATGTTCCTCGCGTTGGATGGTTTCTCCGGCAAGGAGCAGTTCCATATCCTGCCGAAATGCCTTTTTGTCTATGGATTTAGGCAGGTCAAAATTTTGCCGGCCATTCTTATCCCGGGGTTGCTGTCCAATAGGAAAATAATAATCATCCTGAGAAACGATACACAGTTGGTCTTCCGAAAAAACCTCTCGCAAGCGGTGGATAAAACTTGTTTTACCGCTCCCGCTCCCGCCACAAACTCCGATAAGAAAAGGCTTCATTGAATATAAAATTTGTTGATTGACAAATAGACACAAGATATTTATTGCGGCTTAGAAAAATGCGAAAATACGTGTTCGCTCAAAATTCCCTCTGAAACAAACCGGTCGCGTACATTGCAGCGCATTTTGATTCAATCTAAAACCTTTTTTACATGGACCGTTTTATTGGACTCGTTGGTATCGTTGTTATCCTTGGTATTGCATTTATGCTTTCCAATAACCGCAAAGCTATCAATTACCGCACCGTAGGTATGGGGCTTTTGCTGCAAGCTGGCTTGGCTGTGTTTATTTTAAAGACCTCCCTTGGACAAGCTATTTTTGGCTGGTTGGGCAAAGCTGTAACCAAGGTGCTCGACTTTTCTGTGGAAGGCGCCCGTTTCGTTTTTGGTGTTTTAGCTGATGATAAAGCTTTTGGAAAGGTCATTGAAGGTACTGAAAAGACCATGGGCGCACAGCCCTGGAATGTAGATGGACTCGGCGGTCCGGTCTTTGTAAGCGGGTTTATTTTCTTTTTTAAAATTATCCCTACGATCATTTTTGTGGCCTGTCTGGTGAATATTTTTTACCACATCGGCCTGATGCAGTGGATCGTGGAAAAGCTCGCTAAAGGACTGAACTACATCATGAAAGTGAGCGGAGCGGAAGCCTTGAGTAATATTTCAAGCGCCTTTGTAGGTCAGGTAGAAGCCCAGATCATGATCAAACCGTACCTGAAAGGTATGACCATGTCTGAGCTTATGGCCTCTATGACGGGCAGTTTTGCCTGTATTGCCGGCGGGGTGATGGCGGCGTATATTGCATTCGGTGTAAAAGCAGAATACCTCATTGCAGCCAGTGTCATGGCTGCGCCGGGAGCACTCGCCATCGCCAAGATTATGTGGCCCGAAACAGAGGAGTCTGAAACACAAGGAATTGTGAAACTAAAAGTTGGCAAACAGCACTCCAATATCGTAGATGCTATTTCTGCTGGTTGCACCGATGGTCTGAAGGTCGGCCTTAATGTATTGGCCATGTTGGTCGGTTTTCTTGCCCTTATCGCGCTGATCAATTATATTTTAGGATCTGCAGGTAGTTTTGTCGGATTCCAGGGTTTTGGGTTGAACAGCATTCTGGGAGGACTTTTTTCCGGGTTTGCTTTTGTAATGGGCGTTCCCTGGCATGAAGCCTCACAGGCTGGCGCGCTAATGGGCACGAAGCTCGTCGCCAATGAATTTGTAGCATATCTTCAGCTCAAACCGATCATTGAGAACCATTTGCTTTCAGAGAAAACCATTGCTATTGTCAGCTTTGCACTCTGTGGGTTTGCAAATTTTGGCTCTGTGGGTATTCAGATCGGCGGTATTTCAGCGTTAGAGCCAAGTCGCCGCGCGGATCTGGCAAAACTGGCTTTCCGGGCACTAATTGCTGGCACTTTGGCGAGCTATTTGTCGGCTACTTTGGCGGGACTTCTGTTTTAAACCGATAGCCAGGACTTCGGTTGCGGGAATATTTTTCTAAGACAGGCGTTTCTTTATACTTTTGGGAAAAGAGGGAAGTAAAACAAACACTATGAGAAAACAAGCTTTTCTCCTCGGCACAATGACTTTAGGATTGGCATTTTGGGCCATGGGGCCTTCCATGCCCGTCAAGAATATGTCAAGCGCGATCGGGTATTGTACCGACGGTTTTAATGGAATTGAGTACTCCGGATCCACAACGGCAGCCCCGGCAGTTTTCACAGAAAACGACTCCCTCCTTTTCCTCGAAAAGCAAAAAATCGCCCTGGCAGAAACCACGACTCCGGCTAAAACCCTCGCGGTGGCACTCAGCTTCATCGGCGCACCTTATGTACACGGATGCCTGGACCAAACTGCTCAGGAATGCCTGGAGGTCAATCTTTGCGAACTTGATTGCTGGACCTTTGTCGAAAACAGCCTTGCCATAGCACTCGCGACACCGGGTAATTTTTATGACTATAGAGTCCAATTACAAGAACTTCGATACTGGGGAGGTAATATAAATGGCTACGGCTCGCGTATCCATTATTTCTCAGGATGGTTGCTGCAGAACGAAAAACGCGGCATACTTCAAGACCTTACCGCTTTGATGGGCGGTATTCCGTATAAAAAAACCATCGGTTACATCTCCGCCCGCCCGGCTAAATATCCGAAGATCAAGGATCCTGAAAATCTTCGCTCGCTACGGGCTGCAGAGCGTCGGATCAATGCACATTCCTGGTTTTACATTCCTAAAAATCAGGTCGCTGACATGGAGCACCTTATTCAGGAAGGCGATATTATTTCCCTTACAGCCTGGAAGCCGGAGCTGGACATTGCGCATCAGGGTTTCGCAGTGAAGATCAATGGGCGCATACACCTCATGCACGCTTCTTCCCTCAATAAAAAAGTGATCATTTCCAAGCAGCCTTTGCCGGATTATATTGCTACTCAGGTTGGGCAAACGGGGATCATGGTGGCGCGATTGAAGTGAATCATTCAGGCAGTTTTACTGCAAACCAGTTTTTATAATCGGAACAGAAAACGGTTTTCCCATCAGAACTTACCGTCAATTGAGCAACAAGTTGTTCTCCATTAGGTGAAGCTTGCTGACTTTGATAGCATCCTGTTTCAATATCAAGGCTTACCAGCTTATAGTTCTCTACAAAATAAAGACGTCCATTCCGGACAAAACTGCTCATCAATTCTGAAAGATAGTCGGTGGTAATGCTACTATTCCAGTACTTTTCTCCACTTAATGGATTAAGTGCTTCTATAAATGTATTCCCTTTATAAGCAAAGAGATGCCCTTCCCTCAGAATTAACTGGGTTGCTAAGGCATAAGGCTTGCTCCAAATTACATTGGCTGTTTTTGCATCCAAACAATTTACCCTTTCTTCTAATGGGAAATATACCCGTCCATCTTTAAGAATTACATTTCCTGCGTCTCTTCGGTAATACGTCCTTGTTTTCGAGGCCGGCGTAGTTACAGTCAGTCCGCTTTTAATTTCATGGCAAATCAGCCTGTAATCCTGATTTCCTATCGTTGTACTATAAGCAGATTCCATGCAACAAAAAAGAGTATCGCCATTGGGCAAAGTTTCTGTCACAGGATCTGATAATGGTCGAAGTGAAAATAGTATTTTTGTCCGCCGTCGGAGTATTTCCCGAAATTTATTTTCTTGTAAACTAAGCAGATAAACATATGAATCCACAGAGTCTATGGCTGTCGTGTTCGACTTTGCTAAGACAATAGCATACCCTTCCCCTAAGGCGAATACAGGATCAAGTACTACTTCTGCAGGCAGCTTACAGATTGCCTTTTCTTCAAGCGTATTTAGGTCAAACTCAAAAAACGTATTGCTTCCCAAAGCCAGGTAGAAAAGATTCGATCCTGAAATTTGCGCATAATTATCCAAAAGGGATGCAGAGATGGTTTTCTACCAGAGTAATTCACCTGTTTTGCTGTCAAAGCAATTCAGTTTGTTGCTTGCATTCGATGAAGTCTGTTCTCCTGCTACCAAGATTTTATCTTCAAAGGCAATCGGGGAATGGGTGTACATGTTCTTTGACCAAAGCGAAGAGAGTATCGATTGGTCTATGGTTATTCCTTCGCAAGGAGCCTGAGGCGCTTCCATTTTTTTGCATGAAGCGGAAAAGAGTACTGTAAGTAACAACCAAAAAATAAGGTATCTCAAAATGGTAATTAATTTAATGGGTGATAGTCCTGGTGTCGGTTTTTTTTCAAAGATAGTAAATGATCTGCCCAAATATGCCTATTTGCCAGTCCCCGCTTCTTTTTCCTGACAAATTTTTACTTTCCAGGCCACTTGATTCTGCCATTCCGTCAGATTTCTCTGCATGGCACAACGATTGATAATCACCCATTGTCTACTTAAAGTTAACTAGTGGCTGAATCAAATAAATACGTAACACCAATCAACCAATCACTAAAATCTATTCAGACAAAACATGGGAAAGATAATTGGCATTGACCTCGGTACAACCAACTCCTGCGTCTCCGTAATGGTAGGCAATGAACCTACCGTGATCGCCAACGATGAAGGCGCACGTACCACCCCTTCTGTAGTTGGCTTTATGGACAATGGCGAGCGCAAAATAGGCGCACCTGCCAAACGCCAGGCCATCACGAATCCTACCCGTACAGTTGCTTCTATCAAGCGCTTTATGGGTATGCGTCACAGCGAATCAACTTCTGAAATAGGCCGTGTGCCGTATAAAGTTGTAAAAGGCGAAAACGACACCATTCGGGTCGATATCGACGGGCGACTCTACACACCGCAGGAAGTGAGCGCAATAACCCTGCAAAAAATGAAAAAAATTGCCGAAGACTACCTCGGCGAAACCGTTACCGAAGCAGTCATCACCGTGCCTGCTTACTTCAACGACTCTCAGCGCCAGGCAACGAAAGAAGCGGGTGCCATTGCAGGTCTTGATGTAAAGCGGATCGTGAACGAACCTACAGCAGCTGCGCTGGCTTATGGCCTCGACAAACGGGACAAAGACATGAAGATCGCTGTGTACGACCTGGGTGGTGGCACCTTCGACATCTCGGTGCTCGAACTCGGCGGCGGTGTTTTTGAAGTAAAATCTACCAATGGTGATACACACCTGGGGGGCGATGATTTTGACCAGACCATCATTGAATGGCTGGCGGATGAATTCAAACGTCAGGAAAATATTGACCTACGCAAAGACCCAATGGCGCTCCAACGCCTGAAAGAAGCGGCTGAAAAAGCTAAAATCGAACTTTCAAGCGGTGCAGAAACCGAGATCAACCTGCCTTATATCACGGCCGTGGACGGTGTGCCAAAGCACTTGGTGGTAAAACTCAGCCGTTCTAAATTTGAGCAGATGACCGACGCACTCGTACAACGTACGTTGGAGCCTTGTCGCAAAGCACTCAAGGACGCCGGCATGAAACCGAACGAAGTGGATGAGGTGATCCTCGTAGGCGGTTCTACCCGTATCCCACGAATCCAGGAAGAAGTAGAGAAGTTTTTTGGCAAAAAGCCTAACCGCTCTGTGAACCCGGATGAAGTGGTAGCCATCGGTGCAGCCGTACAAGGTGGTGTACTTAGTGGCACTGTTACAGATATACTCCTACTTGACGTGACCCCGCTTTCGTTGGGCATCGAGACCATGGGTAATATCTACGACGTGGTGATCGAAGCCAATACAACGGTACCAACCAAGAAATCAAAAACCTACTCTACGGCTTCAGATAATCAGCCACAGGTTGAGATACATATCTTGCAAGGCGAACGTCCAATGGCACGCGATAACCGCTCAGTGGGTCGTTTCATCCTCAATGATCTTCCCCCGGCCCCTCGAGGTATTCCGCAGATTGAGGTCATTTTTGATATGGATGCAAACGGTATCCTGAGCGTAACGGCAGTGGACAAAGGCACCGGCAAACAACAGAATATCCGCGTTGAAGCCAGTACAGGTTTGAGCAAAGAAGAAATTGCACGAATGAAGGCTGAGGCTCAAGCCAATGCTGAAACCGATCGCGAAACCCGCGAACGGGCTGAAAAGCTCAACGCAGCAGACTCGCTAATTTTCCAGACAGAGAAGCAACTCAAGGAATTCGGCGATAAAGTATCGGCCAACCACAAGGAAACCATTGAAAAAGCACTCAATGATCTCCGCGAGGCACATAAATCCCAGGACATCGCTCGTCTTGACACGGCGCAAGCCGCACTCACAGAGGCCTGGAACGCTGCAAGTCAGGAAATCTATGCCGCACAGCAAGCCTCCGGTGGTGGCAACCCTGCTGAAGGTGGTGCAGAAAATCCTTATGGTTCAGCCACGGGAGGCCCGGGTGGAGGTGCTGCTGGAACGGAGGCGCAGGACGTGGAGTTTGAGGAAGTGAAGAGCTAAGTTGATTTTAAGGCTTTTTGAAAATAACAGGCCGTCCGGAATACCATCCGGGCGGCTTTTTCATTTCCGGGCGGTATCTTTGTGCCTCAACAGACAAAACTATGCTTGCACTGCTCCGCGCCTTTCTGTTCAAAAAAGCCCTTCTCGATTTGTTGGCTTCCCAAAAACGCAGCCGTCAGGTACACACGATTGACAGCGCACGCACGATAGGGGTTCTGTTTGATGCAAGTGCTGAATCAACACGCCGGGAAAGCCTGGAATTCCTAAAGTCACTCGAAAAGCAAGGAAAAAAAGTGTCTTCCCTTGGTTTTTTTAATGAAAGTAAATTGCCTGAAAATCAGCCTTTTGACTGCTTTTCTAAAAAGGAATGTTCTTGGATCGACCAACCCAAAAGCGAAAAAGCTGCAGATTTTACCAAACAAAAATTTGACCTGCTGCTTATGCTAAATCCTGATAATCTTGCTCAGCTCGAATGGCTGGCAGCGCAATCACAGGCTGCGTTTAAAATTGGATTTGCTACCAGCCGCCCCAATGATTTTGATATTCAACTGGAAACACCAGAAGGTAAAGGCATTCGCTATTTTACGGAACAGCTTGCGCTTTATCTCGGAAAAATTGTCTTGAAATAAAAGTACCCCGGAATGTGCTTTCGGTAAACATAAATCAGCATCGGAACAGCCTTCCGGAATTTATTATGGTATGAGCATACAACAAAAACTGCGTGGCACGGGCGTTGCACTCGTCACACCTTTTAAAAACGGTGCGATTGACTGGGAAGACCTCGAACGTATCATCGAAAATGTCATTGCCGGAGGCGTAGAATTCCTCGTAAGTCTCGGTACTACGGGCGAATCCACCACGACCACAGATACCGAACATCGTCAGATTATCGATTTTTCTATCAAAGTCAACAGAGGAAGAGTTCCTTTTGTCGCCGGTATTTTTGGCGGTAACAATACCGCTGCCATGGTGGAAAAGATCAAAGGTTTCAATTTCGATGGCATTGATGCAATCCTTTCAAGCAATCCGGCATACAACAAGCCCGGTCAGGAAGGCATTTTTCAGCATTACATGGCCCTGGCGGAAGCTTCGCCCCTGCCGATCATTATTTACAATGTACCCAGCCGAACCTCGTCGAATATGACGGCGGAGACCACACTCCGGCTGGCCCATGGCTCTGATAAGTTCATCGCGGTGAAAGAAGCCTCTGATGACATTTATCAGATCATGAAGATTCTGAAGGGACGGCCGGATAATTTTCTGGTGTTTAGCGGAGATGATTTTATTACCCTGCCGCTGATTGCTGCCGGGGGCGATGGGGTGATCTCTGTGATTGCGAATACCTTGCCTCGCCCGTTTACGGATATGGTAAGGGCTGCCTTGAGGCAGGACCTGGTCATGGCGCAAAAGTTGAATTTCAAGCTGCTGGAGCTCTATAAGGTCCTTTTTGCAGAAGGGAACCCGGTTGGCGTCAAAGCAGCCATGGAATTACAGGGATTGTGTAACCGGGAGGTTCGGCTGCCACTGGTGCCTATGAGTGAACAAGGCGTTCATGCGATCATGGCGGAGCTGGAGAAGCTGGAACGATGATTTTTTAGAAATATTAGGGCCTCGATTTCGTAAAACGAATGGAAGCGATATCTTTGCACCCGCTTTGAAAAAAGCAAGTCACTGGCCACGTGGCGGAATTGGTAGACGCGCTACTTTGAGGGGGTAGTGTCCTTACGGATGTGCTGGTTCGACTCCAGTCGTGGTCACATTAAAAAGAAATAGGGCATCGCTGTTATCAGTGATGCCCTATTCTTTTTAATTTACGATATCCGATTTACGATATCGTAAATCAAAAAACTACTCATACGCGGCAATCCCCGTAATATCCTGACCCGTGATCAACAGGTGAATATCATGCGTGCCTTCATAGGTAAGCACCGTCTCAAGGTTCATCATGTGGCGCATAACAGGATACTCGTTCGTGATACCCATGCCGCCGTGGATCTGACGGGCTTCACGGGCCACCTCAAGGGCCATCATGACGTTGTTGCGTTTGGCCATGCTGACCTGAGCTGGGGTGTGTTTGCCCACATTGGCCAGGGTGCCAAGGCGCCAGGCAAGCAATTGAGCCTTGGTGATCTCCGTGATCATTTCCGCCAGCTTCTTCTGGGTCAACTGGAATCCGCCAATCGGACGTCCAAACTGGATCCGTTCCTGGGAATAGCGCAGGGCTGAATCGTAGCAATCCAGGGCTGCACCGATCGCTCCCCAGGCAATGCCGTAACGGGCTTTGGTGAGACAGGAGAGCGGGCCTTTGAGACCTGTGACGCCGGGTAGTATGTTTTTCTTCGGAACGCGCACGTCTTCAAACACGAGTTCGCCGGTGATACTGGCGCGGAGGCTCCATTTGCCGTGAATTTCGGGCGCTGAAAATCCTTTCATCCCTTTTTCGACGATCATGCCGATGATCCTTCCTTCTTCATTTTTGGCCCAAACCACCGCAATATCTGCTACAGGCGAGTTGGTGATCCACATTTTTGAACCATTCAGAATATAAGCATCGCCATCGTCTTTGATATTGGTCAACATGCCGTTGGGATTAGATCCCGCATCCGGTTCGGTCAGACCAAAGCAGCCGATAAATTCCCCTTTAGCCAGTTTCGGCAGGTAGTGACGGCGTTGCTCTTCAGAACCAAAACGATAGATGGGGTACATGACCAGCGAACCTTGCACTGAAGCCATAGAACGCACGCCAGAATCGCCGCGCTCCAGTTCCTGCATGATCACGCCGTAGGCGATCTCGTCCATACCACCACAGCCATATTCAGCAGGGAGAGAAGGGCCAAATGCCCCGATCTCAGCCAGGCCCTTGAATAAATGGGTCGGACAAGCGGCGCGGTTGGAGTAATCTTCAATAATGGGACTGACCTCGGATTTCACCCATTGACGCACCGCATCGCGGGCGAGCAGGTGTTCGGAAGTGAGCAGTTCGTCGACTCCGTAATAGTCGTGGTGTTGGTAGCGATCTTCGCGTGCAGTGCCGGGCTTTTGCATGGTATGGCTCAGGAAAAATATTGGTTATGTAAAAATCGAACGCAAAAGTAAAGAAAGTTGTTGGAGACACGAAATAGACAAAACCCGGCCAACACCCTCCAACCCAAATGTCATTGCATGTGAAGACAGTTTTCTAAAGAATCCTTACCTTTATACCAGATCACTCTTTTACGCTTTACATTTATTCTATGTTTTAAAACACAACGGCTATGAAAAATTTTCCGCAAAAATGGATGAGCGTCCTGCTCACATTTGCCTTCCCTGTTCTATTGTTGGCACAAAACAACGGACTTCACTACGAAGTAAACCGCATTTATCCCTATTTATCTGTTTCAAAAGAACAGCTGAAAGCAGCCAACACCATCGCCGGGTTTAATCGGCATTTTAACCCCAGTTGGGTTCGGTCGTATGAATCAGTTACCGTTTCTACTATCATTCAGGGCAAATTGCAACAAGCGGTGAGCAACTCCGGCGTGCTCACGCCAGCCCAAAAAGTCAATCTGGATCGTGCGGATGCTGGCACGGAGATTTCAGTGCTGGTTCGGTATTTGCCTGAAAACACTTTGCAACAAAATGATATTCAGGAATTTGATTTTACATTTTCAGTGAATCCCGACTACGAGGCAAGTTTTGCAGGAGGCCCGGAAGCCCTAATGCAGTATCTACAAGAAAAGGCCATTCAGTCCATTCCGGCAAATCAATTTCAGGGCTTTGATATGGCGGCTGTCAAGTTTTCGGTGAACCAATCGGGCAATATTGTGGATGTGAGTATATTCCAGTCTACTAGATCAGCGGAAATGGATCAAATTTTATTGGAAGCCATTCGCCAAATGACCACTTGGAAGCCTGCCACTTATGCCAACGGCATGACCGCACAACAGGAGTTTGCCCTCACCTTGGGCAACATGGAAAACTGTATGGTTAGCTTGCTGAATATCCGCAGGGATTAAAGTTTTGTAGCATTGCTTACCATTCCCAACCTTCCATCCCTTCCAATGGATCAGGTTTAATGTTGAGCTTGGTTTCAACACGTTGTTTCTGGCGTTCCAGAACCAGTCGTGCCAGACCAATGTGCGGCGGTTCAGGTGCATTGGGATGCATCACAGGACGGATCTTTTCCTCCAGCACATCCAGTCGATAGAGCAGGCTCAGGATGTAATCCGGGCGGTGAATGAGCATTTCTTCAATGCGCTCAGCCAGCAAAGCCAATAATTCTGCTTCGTCGGCAGGTGGTGCGGCGGATTCCAGCTCGAAAGGACCCCGGACCAGCGCGGTGGTTTGTTGGAAAACATTGTCGGTCATGGGGCAAAAGTACGGATTTTGGGGTTGTGTTGAGGAACAGGCACGAATTGGCCGCAGAACCTATGAGGTTTTAAAAAACCTATGGTATGTACAAAAGTCTACTTTCCCTGTTTCGAATACCCAAGCCTTGTCAAGCACAGATGAGATCTGAGGCTATTGATTTCAAAAACCCGGGGCGCAGGTGTGGGCCATTTCTCAGAATATCTACGGAACGTCCAAGGTGCGTTTTAAGATATTGCTGCAAACGCATTAGGTTTGAAAAATTCGGAGGCATTTCAACAAAAATATCAATGTCGCTATTGGGCCTTGCTACTCCCTTGGCGTAAGAGCCAAAAAGTCCAATAGTTTGACCCCCCATGTTCTGCTGAAACATAGCTTTATTGTCTTTCAAAAACTGAAGGATTTCGGCACTTCCCATGGGTTGAATTTTGTACAAAAGTACAATATTCTTCTCAGATCAAAAACCGCCCATTCAAATAAATCCGCTCCCCATCCGCCCAGATCTCCCCGCCCTGGGTCATATCCGTGATCATATCCCAATGCACGGCAGATTCGTTTTTGCCGCCCGTTTGCAGGTAACTCTGCCCGACGGGTATGTGAATACTCCTGATCTTTTTTTAAGCGCCCAAATGCTATTATTAGTCATTTCACGTTAAAGTTATTTTTAATTGGATTTCGATTATTACCTTTGAAATGAACTTTTTTATCACTTAAATCGATTTTTATGAAACAATTTTCAATCACCCCCCCAATTTTAAAACAATAAGTATCTTTATTGTTTTATTGAGTTGTACCCTTCACACCGTTTCCGCTCAGAATTACGATCCTTTCTTAGGTCAGCCATCACCGACGGGCGGTACTGGGTTTGGCCCACCTTCTATTTTAAGCGCTAGAGTTTTTAATTTCTCCCCGCTTGCCCCGCTTAATTTTAATGGCTTCAATGACGTTAATGTTAGTGCAACACAGAATACTCCAGGAGTTCCATTTTATAATCAGTGTCTGCGGGTTACCTCAACACAAAACATTCCAGGTATAGGAAACAGCGCTGGTTGGTATGTATGTGAATTCCTGAGGGATGACGATGGCAGTGATCTTATGCAATTTACATGGAATAACGACAACAATCCTATGGATGGCGTGACCACTTTCGATGTTGTTCAGATCCGAATAGCGGCTGCTTCTCCTACACAACGTTTTGCAAATCCGTACTCGAATATTGCTGCAGATGTACTCGTAAATGGTGTTATTACTGCTCAGGGAATTAATTCTATCCCCCCTGGAGATGCCGAACAAGTTGCAAGCTTTGTTCTTGGCATTATCCCTGATTTCCCTGAAGTTCCCTCTTGGCGTTTTGTTCCCACAGGACATATTGCATATAATGCACCTTGGTTTGCCCAGTTTGTTGCCAATCCGTTTACAACCTCAACACCAACTTACCCTGGCTACTTAGGGAGTTACAATAGAATGCTTTTCTCTGCAAATCCTAGTTATTACTCTCCTGCCACAATGGAGCGAATCGGAGGAGCAGTGGGGGTTAAGATGGGTGATGTCAATTTTTCAAATAGTTATGCCATTCCTTTTGCCCCGCCACCAGTAGATCGGTCTGAAGAAACGTATGCCGCTACACCACGAATGTTAAGAAAAGGCACCATTGTTCGCGTGACCTGTGCCCTGAGTGATTCCTTGCGAAATGTGGTTGCCTGGCAAACAGGATTGCACTTCGACAACAAAAAAGTAAACATTTTTGGCCTGGATGCAGGAGATCTGCCTGGGTTTGGCAAGAATAATTATAACATCATGGATGAAGCCGGCGAGCTTCGTGCGCTTTGGATACAGCCGGAGACCAAAGATATGGATCTTGCTAAAGGCACACAAATGTTTGATGTGGTGCTGGAGCTTCAAAAGGATGTACAAGAAGGAGACGCCCTGCTCACCTGGGATGGTGCCATGGAAAAGGGGTTTTACCGCCTTGACGGGAATAGGATTCCAATGAATACTGAGCGTAAAGTGACGATACTTTCGGAGCCATTGGCCGTATCCACTAACCCAAACCCATTCAAAGATTTCCTGCTTGTAAAAGCCCTTGGAGGAGCGGACAATGCCCAAACAATTTTCACCTTGCTGGATGTGAATGGTCGGGAAGTAGCACAAAAGGTACTTGAGATCGGACAAGCCGAAGCAAGTATACAAACCAATCAGTTGCCCGGCGGTATGTATCTTCTGAAGACTACTAACCTCCAGCAATCACAAGTGACGCCCCTTGTCAAACTGTAAGCCGATAGCCTTGGGGATATGCTCTGTACATTTGTACCGGGCATATCCCCATGCTTTTTACACCACTGATTTCCTTCCATCTTATGAAAAAAGTCCTCATCCCCGCCATCGCACTGCTATGGATAGCGACCAGCAGTCTTGCACAACAAGTCATCAACGTAAAAGCAGACGCACAGGGTACCGGAAACGGCCTGAATTGGGCCAATGCAATGCCCGACCTTCAAACAGCCCTGGCGCAAGCTACTTATGGGACGGAAATAAGGATCGCCTCCGGGATGTATCGACCTACTAATGGGACCAACAGAGACTCTACCTTTTCTTTGAAAAACGGCTATCGCCTACGCGGCGGGTTTGCAGGAACCGGGCCAACACCCGATATTCAAAACCCCGAGGTGTACGCTACCATTTTGAGCGGAGACATCGGGGTGCCGGGAGACAGTAGTGATAACTCCTACTCCGTGATGACCTCAAGCGGTAACATGGATGAAACAACGCTCCTAGAGGGACTCATTCTGGAAGCGGGTGCTGCTACCAGCACCGACCCCAATGATTTGTGGCTGAGCCCTCGAAAGGCCGGAGGTGGTTTTTATTGTAGAACAGGTAGTATCAATCGGCTCAAGTTAAAGCAATGTATTTTTCGCCGCAACTTAGCAATCACCGGCGCCCATGTTTTTATCTTTCAGCCAAACGGCCAATCCAGTTTGAGGGTAGAAAATTGCCAGTTTCTGGATGGGATTGGTGGCTCAGGATTGCATGTCGTAGTTGATTCTCCGGATTCAATTTTTATTTCCCATTGCGCTTTCCTAAGACATCGAAGTTTCCCTGGATCTGGAGCAATTGTAGCGTTTATAAGTCCTTATAATAAGATAAAAAAAGGGGTATTAGAATACAGCCAATTCAAGGATTGTGAAGTTGGAGACAGCTTAATGACAAACAATACTGTAATAGCTGGTATTGGTGGAGACACTGCTGTGATGAGAAACTGTATGTTTCTTAACAACATACATTCAGGAGGAGATCTGTTTTCAATGGGCGGTACCAGGGTTAATTTTGCAGATCAAGACACTTTTTTGAATAACACTAACAGGGTTGGCAACAACTTGGGAAGTGTGCTTGTTTTGGGCGGTGATCCCCTAATTCAATCAAAGCAACAAATAAAAAATTGCATATTTGAAGGTAACAGAGAAAGCCAGCTATTTAGGTCTAATTATTCAACAAATATTTCAAATTGTGTTTTTCGCAACAACGTACTTGACCGAGGCCTTTTTTTTGATCTTAATACTTCCGAATTCGCCAAGAAAACAACGGTAGAGCACTGCATTTTCGAACGCAATACTTATAAATCTCTGGTCGATTTTGAGACTTTTCAGGGAAATGTATACCCCACGGACAATAAGGGTTGGGTATTTAACCAAACCCTGATTCGGGAGAATACCGGCCTGCTTTTCGATACCCGAAAACACCAGCTTACCACCCATACATCTACCGCAAGCTGGAACTACTGTACATTTTCTGACAATCATTTCCCAAATGAGCACAACGGTGATACGCTTCCCTATTTGTTTGACCTCAGAAACATAGATTTAGCCACCTTTAACTCCTGTGTTTTTGACCAGTCCTTACAGGATTCGCTTAAATTGTTCTATGACTCTTTGTCCATCGTGCAGTTGAGAAACAATGTTTTTTTAGCCGACTCTTGTAGCCAGACGTACCAGTTTGGAAATGCCTTGCTTTGCGACTCATCCAATTTTTGGGGTGTATCACCCATCTTTGAAGATAAAGCGGCTGAAAACTTCCGCCTTTCAGGTTGCTCCCCTGGTATCAACAAAGGAGATGTTCAACTTGCTACCCAGCTAGGATTGAGCACGGACCTTAATAACAGTAGCCGGGTTGAAAATGGGCTGCCAGACATCGGGGCCTTTGAAAACAAACTCTTTTTGCAAGGCTCCGTGGTTCAATATAGTTGTTTTAAACCAGCAACAGGATCGTTGGCTTTTGGAGGGAATACATGCGGCCCATACACATTTGAATGGTGGAATGGAACCGAAGGCGGCACCTCGAATATGGATCTCCCGAGTAGCAAATATGAAGTCTCAGTTACTGATTTGCACGGTATTGTTTATCTGGACACCATATTTTTGCCCGAGTTCGAACCAGTTGTCATTGACACCATATTGCAGAACCCAACAAGTATTACATCACAGGATGGCAGCATAGCGGTTCCTAATGTTTTCAACGGGTTGCCACCGTATCATTTTAACTGGAGTACCGGAGATTCAACCTCCATCATTGAGGAGCTTGGTGTAGGCCTTTATATTCTGACCATCACAGACCAACTGGGATGTCAAATCATTTTTCTTTTCCAGTTAACAGCCCCCACTATAGGTACCCAAAACATAATTGAGGAGAAACCCCTGATTTATTTGATCCCAAATTTATTGAGTAAGGCATCTTCATCCAGATTGCTTTATCCTAAAGGATTTTCAGAAATAATGATCGTAGATGCATTAGGAAGGGTGGCATGGTCAGAGCAAGTAAATGGCACGGAATTTATACTGCCCGCCATGGGGTATGGGGGTATTTTTTGGATTTTTGCAAGAGATTCTGAATCAGCCAATTGGTTGAAACCGCTGCGTTTGGTTGCTTTTTGAGACCGCCGTTTCCTCAGATCAAAAACCGCCCATTCAAATAAATCCGCTCCCCATCCGCCCAGATCTCCCCGCCCTGGGTCATATCCGTGATCATATCCCAATGCACGGCAGATTCGTTTTTGCCGCCCGTTTGCAGATAACTCTGCCCGATGGCCATGTGGATGCTACCTCCGATCTTCTCGTCGAAGAGGATGTTTTTCGTGATGCGCTGGATGTCGTAGTTCGTGCCAATGGCCGCTTCGCCAAAACGACGGGTCCCGGGCAGACTAAAGATATAGTCCAGAAATTCCTTTCCGCGCCGGGCTTCCCAGCGTTCGATCAGGCCATCCTTCACCCAAAGTGTCACGCCTTCCACCTCTGTGCCCTGATAGATGCAGGGATAGGAAAAATGGACCACGCCGTTCACGCTGTCCTCTACCGGGCTGGTATACACTTCGCCGGAGGGCATATTGGTCTGGCCATCGGAGTTCATCCAGATGCGGCCCTGCGTCTTAAATTCGATATCGGTGCCCTCGGCGCAGTAACGAACGGTTTCGCAGCCGTTCAGGTGATCCACGATATGTTGCTGACTGGCCCGTACGGCAAGCCAGGCCGCTGCTGGGTCTTCGTTGAAAAGCTTGCAGGCGCCAAAGACAAACTGCTCATACTCACTCAGGCTCATACCGGCTTCCTGCGCGGAAGCATCGGTCGGATACTGGCACAGATTCCTGCGCAGCCGACGGTCTGCCGTGCGCTCAAAGTAGTTTTTGTTGATCGGTGCGAGCGCTTCATTGCGGACGTGTGCACTTTCGGCACTGGCGCCATTGCCCTCCCGGAGGTTGTAGGGTGCCCGAATGTTCAGATAACAGTCAAAAGATTCCATCGCAAGCTGTTGAAGTATGGGTGGCGTGCGCAGCGCTTCTTCGTTAGCATTTTGAAAGAATAGCCGTTCTCGTTCCCGAAAAACAAGATCGCATTCTACCAAAGAAGCCCCTGCTGCATAAGCTTCACGATACACCTCACGCACCAGAGGCTCGGCAAGCAATGTGCTGGAGATGAATACCTTGTCGCCAGGCCAGACCTGAAGGCAGTATTGAGTGAGTAGTTTGGCATAACGGTTAAGTAATATATTCATTTTTCCAATTTTTATTTCGCGTAAGTATTGTTTTTTTTCGCTTCGCCAAATTATAAACGGAGGTCTTATGATTTATTTAAAAAAACAGATCAAAGATTGTGTGTTTTGTACCACTTATTTTTATATCTTTGGCGGCTTTTTGGAAAGGGGGCACTGGCTCAAAATTTACGCCTCCTTACAGACTAATTTTTTCAGGGCCAAAAGTCGGGTTTACCCGATTAAAATACGATATTATTCAACGCACTAAGAAGATGCCTGCAATTGCAACCGGCCATGACGCACTAATCGAGAGCCTTCAGAAATTTTTTGGATTTGATGCCTTTAAGGCAGATCAGGCTGCTATTATCCAAAGTTTACTCGATGGAAAAGATACCTTTGTCATCATGCCTACGGGCGGTGGCAAAAGTCTATGTTACCAACTGCCTGCCCTGATGTTGCCAGGAACGGCTATCGTAATCAGCCCACTGATTGCCCTGATGAAAAACCAGGTCGATAGCATTCGCGGATACTCCGACGAAGATGAGGTTGCGCACTTTTTGAACTCTTCGCTGACCAAGGTTCAAATGAAAAAGGTAAAGCAGGACATAACAGATGGTCGGACCAAGATTTTGTATGTTGCTCCTGAAACCCTGACCAAAGAAGAAAATATAGAGTTCTTCCAAAATTCACACATTTCTTTTGTGGCGGTAGATGAAGCGCACTGTATCTCTGAATGGGGACACGACTTCCGCCCGGAATACCGCCGTATCCGTGTAATGCTTGATGCCGTGGCAAGTCATGTGCCAATCATGGCACTTACGGCTACCGCCACGCCTAAGGTACAACTGGATATCTTGAAAAATCTGGATATGACGGAGGATAGTACCTTCGTATCGTCGTTCAACCGCGATAACCTCTTTTACGAAATTCGATCGAAGGTTAAAAAAGAGAGTACCATCAAGCAGATCATTCAGGTCATCAAAGAGGAATTTGCCGGTGAGTCGGGCATTATTTATGTCCAAAATCGAAAAACAGCCGAAGACATCGCAGAGATGCTGATGGTCAATGATATCAAGGCAGCTCCGTATCACGCCGGTCTGGACCCCAAACTCCGCGCCAAGACACAGGATCAGTTCCTGATGGAAGATATCGATGTGATCTGCGCGACCATCGCTTTTGGTATGGGCATTGACAAGCCCGATGTGCGTTTTGTGATGCACTATGATATGCCAAAATCCATCGAAAACTATTACCAGGAAACCGGCCGTGCCGGACGGGATGGCCTGGGCGGAAAATGTATTGCATTCTACAATTACAAAGACATCCTGCGCCTCGAGAAATTCTTGCGCGATAAGCCTGTAGCTGAACGCGAAATGGGCGCCCAATTGATGCAGGAAGTAGTGGCTTATGCCGAAACTGCCGCTTGCCGCCGTCGATTCCTACTTCACTACTTTGGCGAAGAATACGAAGAAGCGAACTGTCAGAAAATGTGCGACAACTGTAAAAACCCAAAGGAAAAACTGGAGGTGAAGGCAGAGGTTGTTGCAGTGGTGCAGTCTATACTCGACCTCAACGAGAACTACCTGATGAAAACCATCATGGATTTTGTGATGGGCAGGGAGACGAAAGAAATGAAGGACTTTCGTTTTGCAGAAATGGAAAACTTCGGGGTGGGCGACGACCGGGACGAAAATTTCTGGAGCTCAATTTTCCGCCACGCAATGATCAACAACCTGATCTACAAAGAAGTAGAGCAGTTTGGTATTCTGAAAGTTTCCCAGGCTGGACGCGATTATCTGAAAGATCCGCAGACCCTCTTTATCACAATCAACCACGATTTTGAGGACAATGAATACGATATCGACGATGAAAAAGGCGGTACAGCAGTACTGGACGAGCCTTTGATGCAGATCCTTAAAGACTTGCGTCGTCAGATCTCTAAAAAACACGACCTCCCTCCATACGTTATTTTCCAGGATCCATCGCTGGAGGAAATGGCCACCAACTACCCGATCTCTATGGACGATATGTCCAAGATCGTGGGGGTTTCGCAGGGCAAGGCGCAGAAATATGGCGAGCCTTTTGTTACGGCCATTAAAAAGTATTGTGAAGAAAACGAGATCGAACGCCCGATGGACATTACCATCAAAACGGTGGCAAACAGATCGAAGTCGAAGGTAAATATCATCATGGCCATTGACCGCAAGATCGGCCTGGACGAGATTTGCCAAACCACCGATGTAAGTATGCCCGATCTTTTGGAAGAACTGGATGGCATTGTACAATCAGGCACCAAACTACGGCTCGATTATTACCTCAATAAAGTGGTGGACGAATATGTGCGTGAGGCCGTGATCGAGTATTTCAAGGAAGCTGAATCAGACTCTATCGATGAGGCTTTTGCCGTCCTGAAAGATGATGAGATCACCTGGGAGGAGATTCAATTGATGCGACTGAAGTTTTTGAGCGACTACGCGAATTAGATCATTGGATGAAGTATGATGGACACGTTTACGAAACCTGCTAGGTTTTCGTAAACGTGTCCATCAATTCCCCGCAACGCAGAGCATAGAAACCGCCAATCTCCTCCCTTCATCCGACAACACGGCCCAGTAAATGCCCGTGGCAATTCCTTCCAACGAAATAGTGCTTTCCTCTGACTTCAAGGGTGCTGCGTAAACCGTCTGCCCCAACACATTGATGAGAGAAAATCGGGCGGACGGCCTTGCGCCAGGATATTGAACGCTCACCGCTTCAAAGGCCGGATTTGGGTAAAGCAACATAGCCTGTCCTTCAGATTCCGGCTCCCCGGTAGCTATCGTTTTAATTTCAATATCCCGGCACATCGTATCACAGCCATTGGTATTGCACACCGTCATGCAGACATGGTAGATGCCCGGCAGGGCAAACTGGTGTACGGGCTGGTGTCTGCGCTGGTTTGCCCGTCGCCAAAATCCCAGTGCCAGGTTTCGGGCTCGTAGGAAGAGTTGTCCGTAAAAACGATTTATAAAGCAGTGGTATCCTTGTCCCAACGCCACCAGGCCAGCGGGTGGTTGAGCAAGCCCAAAGAATCGCAGCCGCTGCCTTCCAGCGGGCCAAGGCGGTAGTTGGGAAAGTGGGGCATGGTGGCAAAATTCTCATTGGGGAAATATACACCGCCCAATACCACTTCGCAGGCCTTGCCCTTTCGGTTGGGATACCGGATATAGTGGCCGTAATGCGTCCATGAAAAAGGCATAATGTATATCTTGCCGTCCATCATCAGATTCATAGTGGCAAATTTCGGATAAGGCCCCTGCCAAAGAACTACCGTATCGGCGGAAGTCTCAATGTCAGATGCCTGGAGGTCGTATTGCACAACCCAGGAGGAGGAAGAAACATATAAAAACCGGGAGTTGGGTGATACGGCCGCCCCAGCCCCAAAAGACCAATGCTGTGGGAATTCTATAAGTACTGGGTTGGACAGCAGGCCGCTGCAACGGTCAAAATCAAAGATTCGGATGCCATTCCATGCGTCGAAGTCAATATACTTGCTACTATCTGGTGTAAATACATTTTGGCCACCACCGTCACGGTACTGAAACCAGGGAGGCTGGTACCCAATATGCTGGGTGTCTATTTGGGTAAAACCATTTGGGCCAAGCAGAGCGCGATAATAGGCATTTAAGGTATCATCTTGAGCCATGACCCACCAGTCGCGGCCGTTGGCGTGATGACAGGACGTAATCTCTTGTAGCAAAACTCCATTCCACAATATGTTATTTTTTTTTGTAACCTTCCCTTTGCCATTATTGAATTTCACATCAATAATAGAATATAGTATTTTAGGGATTTTAGCACCAAAAACTGGAGCATATTCTTCTTCTGAATGAATCAGGTAAAAAACGGAATCTTCTTTTCCACATGGTAAACCAATCATTCCAAAAGCAACTGGATAGCCTTCAGCATACCACTCCTTAGCTACTATTCCCCAACTTAAACTATCTCCATTTTCCAATTGTTCATGCTGGCTGTTCAAAACCTGAATACCATTAGAGTAGACCAACAATTCTCCTTTCTGATTGGATAAGGTAAGTGAAGAAACATATATCCCCATTTTCCCTTCAAACAATGATAAGTCGTATGGATATTCATTAAAATCAATCCGATTACTGGGGGTAACAGGAGTACCTTCATACCCAGCACCGCTAATCCAGTTAGCATCATGATATTGACACTGAGCAAATAAAGGGCTAAGACAAGAAAATAAAAGCAATAAACATTTGATCATATGCAAAAAGCTGGGCTTTGCGAATAGCAAAGCCCAGTGGAATTCAGAAGTGAAATTATCGTGTGAAGATTACTTTGCGAGTGGCTATCACCCTATCTCCGTTTAGGATTTGAGTAAAGTAAATTCCCGGCGCATAGCCTTTTAAGTCAATTGTTTCGGTATTTTGGGTCAATGGGACATCTAACCTAATTTTGCCTAAGACATCTACCAACCTGAAATGGGTATTGACATCAAGGTACTCACAACTAACTGTAAGATAATCGCTTGCAGGGTTCGGGCTAAGCTTAAATCCATAGTCTTGTGCGTTCGACTTGTTGTCAGACCGTTCGTGTACAGGCATACAATCGGCTTTTGGCACAATAGAATCCGTCAGCCAGGCATAATAACTGCGGGCATCGTATACGGCCCAACCTGCGGATTCCGGGCAAGAGGCCGCGATGGAATACAGTTGATTCAACTCCGTGGTACTTGCTGTTGCTTGTGGAATAATCCGTTCCAACAAGATATGGTTGACAAATTTTTGGTTTAATTCCCATGGGTTGCTACTGGAGATGGCATTGTTTTGATTTACAATGGAAGCTAATGTGCTCGAAAAGTTTTGTTCAACCGGGAGTGCGGCCAGGCTAAAATCATTTTGAAGCACATCAAAGGCTTGGATATTTGTGTTCCGCAGGCTGATCCATTGCTGGCGAGTAGTTTCGCTCAACGTGCTGTCTATTAAGATCGAATCAACGGCGGCGACTAATACGATACGGGCATGGATCAAGGCTGCAATAGAATCCAATCCATGTTGTTGACTCGTCGGAGTTTGGTATAATCCCCGGATAGATTTCTCTACCTGGTACAATTGCCCTATAGGCTGGTTGTCCCTGGCACTCACGAAGGATAGTATCTGTGACTCGCCTGTAGCGATGCCGGGGTTGTCTTTTACCTTGCGGTACAAGTAATAATCGTGCAACCACATATAACCTGAGGAGGTGTAAGCTTCCAGGCCAGTCTGTCCCGAAGCAATTTTGCGGTCGAGCAAACCAATATAAGGAGCTGTACAGGAGGTAGTTAGGTGTTCCGGGCAGACATAATCGTCCCAGTAAGCTTGGGCGTCTTGTTGGAACCACACACTTGGGTCAACACCCTGATCCATTTGATATTCAAACGGATTTTGACTGCTCCCGTAATTACCCGTTGGAGCAGTTGGAACTTTGTAGGGAGAAAGCAAGACGGTATTTAACCCTCCCTTATGCCTTGCTCCAATATACCCACCTACAGGCTCCCAATCATGGCCAAACCATTCGTTTCCTACACTTTTTATAGGGCTACCCTGGATGTATTGAATGCCAGTAATGCCATCCGGCTCATACACCAATCCAAAGTCATTGTGTGTCCAGGCGGTGAAGCGCACATTGCTTTCAGTGTTACAAATGCCCGAGAAACGAAGGCCATCAGAGGTGAACGAGGAGACGTTGTCGAACAGCAGGTTGGAGGGACTGTTGTCGAAAAGATAGTAGACAGATTGGTCATCTTCCCAACCGTTAACATTGTTACAGTCAATCAAATTAATGCTGCCTCCTAAAACGAGCACACCTTCTATGTTTTTGCTGGAGCCGTAAGGACTACTCGAACTAAAGTTGTTATTAAAAACCCGGGAGTTTTTTGAGTTATCAAGATATACATCCTGAAGTTTTAAGGTAGAAACCTGAAATTGCCCTGGATAAAATTCGTTTTCCCTTATTTCAATGGAGTTATTGGGGTATGGCATTGAAGCCAGATTATTCAAATAAATCCCTTTACAGGTATAATTCGTGTTGCTTCCTGTATAAAAAGTTCCGGTCTGTATCTTCAAGGAATTTGGGCTGACCCCGGCTTGTATCCCATAAATACCAAAATTTTTGCAAAAGGTCTCGCCCGCAGTAATGTGTGAGTAATCAAATGGAGAAAGCGGATATCTTTTCAAGCCTTGAGAAAGTCTCAGCTGGTAAGCGGCCTTTGAAAAATTGGAACCGGCTATCCTGCTGTCAAAAAATGAAAGGCTGGCAGCGTTAGTCAAATCAATGCTGCTGTTGTCGCAGGTAGCAAAGGAGTTGGCTTTGTCCAGATTTCTGAACGTGGCAAGTCCGGAATTTGAGATTTTTATTCCGTTTCCGGTGTATTTATTAAGGTTTATATCGGAGCGCATCGCTGTAAAACTACAATTATTGATATTGGAATTGCAGTTTTTCATCCATATTCCATTGGCCAGGTATATGAATGTATTTTTTGTAAAAATGTTCAGCGTGGAGCCTTCCAGAAATATCCCTGCAAATGGCCGAACGGTCGAGTATGCAAGGCCAAAAATCTCATCCGTTATATAATTATCCAGTGACAAGGCCGGAAAATTTGGTGGCATCGGGAAGAAACTGTTTTGCGGTCCTTTAAAGGTATTTCCTGAAATTCCGTTATTTATAAATTGCCCGTTAGCGGCCAGGCTCAAAAAGTTGTTTTCAAATGTAGAACCGTTTAATGTTACCGCTGCTTCGGGGTGCCTAATCCTTACTGCAATAAGGGCACCTTTGATATGCGAATCTCCTGTTATCTGAAGATCTCCGGATCGCTCAACATCAATCCCTTGCCAGATTGGGCTGTTGTTCGTTTGGCTTATAAAAGCATTGTGTACTTTAGAATTATTTTTAATACTTAAACGATTTTTAGGTGAAGATGAAACGTTGTCTCCTACAATAAACCCGGTGCCTGGGTCCATACAAACATTGCAGTTATTGAAGGCTTGACTCAGCTTGTCAATTTGAATTCTGCTTAACACAAAGAGATTCTTTTGCTGTACTAAATCAGCAAGTAATGGTTGCCCGTCATTACATCTGGTAAGGGTAGAAACTGGCAATACTAAACTGAAGTCACCCGCAATGCCAACAAAGATTCCTTGTGTTGTTAAGGTGTAAGGCAAGACAGCGTTATAGCTGTCGCCGCTGCAAATTATATTATGATGAACAGATATTACCGGATCCTGATAGGCGTCTATGTTGGATAAATAGAAAGAAACCGTAGTGCCGGTTAGTGTTTGGTTGGCCCCACACTGTCCAATATTCCAGGTATGTGTACAGTCCAAGCAGCCAATTGCGGTAAAGGTTACTTTCAATTTGCAATCTTCTAACTGTTCAGTAGTGGTAAAACTACCATTACAGGGGGCTGGTTCTCCTTGTGCAACCAGAAAACTGCTTGCGTAAAACAGGCCCAAAGAAGTAAGCCAGCATAAAATTTTACATTTGAAGTTCACATAATTGGTGACAATGGATGGTATCTTAAAGTATACGCCCTATTCTACATCTCAAAAATATAGGTATCCTGAGCCATAATCCAATCATTATAGGTTAATTCATTATTACTTTACATGAGTAACTTGAACAGACCTAATATTCGTTAGGAATTCCAGGTAGGTAGTCGCACCAAATACCCCTATACGCCCTACCTTTACCCCGTTTTTTCACAGATAAGTCAGCTCAAATCAATATGCAGCCAAAAGAGTTTCTAAAAAAGCTAGGCCTCCGCACCCGCAACCAGGGCGCGTCTACCGGCCAAAACGACATTTCCGGGAGCCGCCGATACATTGAGTCGCATTCTCCCGTAGATGGCCAATCCATTGGTTTTGTGAGTGTTACCACCAGGGAGCAATACGATCAGGTGGTGCAATCTGCCGAACAGGCTTTTAAGATCTGGCGCGATATGCCCGCTCCTAAGCGTGGCGTGATCGTGCGTCAATTCGGCGAAGTACTTCGCCAGTATAAAGAACCCCTTGGCAGCCTGGTCTCCTATGAGATGGGCAAAAGTCTGCAGGAAGGGTATGGAGAGGTGCAGGAGATGATCGATATCTGCGATTTCGCAGTGGGTCTGTCCCGGCAGCTCTACGGACTTACCATGCACTCTGAGCGTCCGGGTCACCGGATGTACGAACAATGGCATCCGCTGGGTATTGTAGGTGTCATTTCAGCTTTCAATTTTCCGGTGGCCGTTTGGTCCTGGAACGCTGCGTTAGCCTGGGTTTGCGGCGACGTTTGCATCTGGAAAGCGTCAGAAAAAACCCCGCTTTGTTCCATTGCCTGCCAAAACCTTTTCCAAAAGGTATTGAAAGCCAACAATTTGCCGGAAGGGATCAGTTGCATCATCAATGGTGACTACAAGGTAGGCGAATACATGACCAAAGACCACCGCGTGCCCCTCGTGAGTGCTACTGGTAGTACACGCATGGGCCGCATTGTGGGTCAGGCGGTAGCGGGTCGTTTTGGTCGCAGTATCCTGGAACTGGGCGGCAACAATGCCATCATTATTGCCCCATCTGCAGATATGAAAATGGTGCTGACGGGCGCCGTATTTGGCGCAGTGGGTACTGCCGGCCAACGTTGCACCAGTACCCGCCGACTCATTATCCATGAGAGCATATTTGAGCAGGTGAAAACCACCCTCGCCAAAGCTTACCCACAACTCCGCATCGGCGATCCGCTGGACTCTAATAATCACGTTGGACCACTGATCGACCAGCAAGCGGTAACAAACTACCTCCACTCTATCGAGGAGATCAAAAAACACAACGGCAAATTTGTCGTGGAAGGCGGTGTGCTCAGCGGACCGGGCTATGAAAGCGGTTGTTACGTGAAGCCTTGTATCGCTGAGGTGGAAAACTACTGGGACATCGTGCAGCACGAAACCTTTGCGCCGATCCTGTACCTGATCAAATACAACACCATCGAGGAGGCTATTGCCCTCCAAAATGCAGTCCCTCAGGGACTTTCCTCTGCGATCATGACGACCAACCTGCGCGAAGCCGAGCGTTTCCTTTCAGTGAACGGCTCAGATTGCGGCATTGCCAACGTGAATATCGGCACCTCAGGTGCTGAGATCGGTGGCGCCTTTGGCGGCGAAAAAGAAACCGGCGGTGGCCGCGAATCCGGCTCGGATGCCTGGAAAGCGTACATGCGCCGGCAGACCAATACGATCAACTATTCTGAATCTTTGCCTTTGGCGCAAGGGATCAAGTTTGATTTTTAAACGAGTCGGGGATCGACTTATGCAATGGGGGTTCGACTTGAAGTCGAACCCCCATTTGTCAATTGGTGAACTGAGTGGATCAAGTGCTGTTACATGGCGCACACACTTAAAATTCAACAAACAAAATCACATCCATGCATCAGCAACAGATTTTTACTCAAATGGCTTTACAGGCCTGGGAAATGCAGATCAGCAGAACAGGGAAATTTTTAGATTCCCAGACAGATGAGGAACTTTTGAAAGAAATCGCTCCAGGTAAAAACAGGAACCTCTATATCCTGGGGCATCTGATCGCAGTGAACGACGCCATGATCACACTTTTCGGTCTTGGCGAACGCGCTTATTCCCATCTGGATGCGGCGTTTATCAAAAACCCCGACAAAGCAGGATTTGAGATGCCCGATGCTGCGGCATTGAGAACTGCCTGGAAAGAATCAAATACCCAATTGAGCGCGTTGTTCAATCAAATGTCGTCCGAAGATTGGTTTTCCAAACATACAGCCATAACCGACGAAGACTTTGCTAAAACGCCTGCACGGAATAAGTTGAGTGTACTTTTGAACCGAACTGGTCATGTGGCGTATCATTTGGGGCAAATGGTATTGGTGAAGTAACTAAAACATGAGTCATCCGAATTTTAAAATTGACCTCAGAGAGTTTAAATATTGGTAGATATTATGTTTTGATAGAGCACAAAAACCTCGGAGAGGTCTAATATAAACATTTTCGTGGATTAGATTTACCAATGTTAGACCTCTCCGAGGTCCATCAAAAATCCAAATTCCATTTCTACCAATATTAAGCCTCTCCGAGGCTAAGTACATACAAAATTCGGGATGACTCATGTTTAGCTTTTATCCTTCTATTCAGGGTTTTTTATCAAAGTCTCGTAGGACTTATACTCCGCTGGGAAAGCACAAATCTTATCCTGTTTGAACAGGTACTTTTCTCCGTTTCGATAGCGGTAGATATTACGGTCGCAGCACATGTTTTTGGGCTCCTCTATCCGATCGCACATTTGCACTTCAATTTCTTCCAGCAATTCCAGCTTGTTCCAATGCAAACGGTACTTTTCTGCACTCCAGACGCCTAAAGGGTTGTAATAACAGGTTACCACCCCTTCTTGAGGATAAAAATGGGGATTCATACCCATATTTTCGATGTAGTCGAGACTGTGCTGCCGGGGATTATACAGGTATACCTCGTTAAGGTGTTTTTCCTCGGTTCCTGATGCTCCATAACCTTCCAAAATAAAATCCTTATTGCCGTCTCCATTTAGGTCTTTAAAAAGGACGCCCAGAGTCGTGATATCCGTTTCCAAGACAAGCAATTCGCTCCAGATAGTATCACTATTCAATTCCCAAATGCTGTATTCGCCAAAATAGCCATCCCGGTTTCGGAGAAATAGCAAAAGGTGCGTGGCGTCTGAGCACAACAAGGGCCCTTTTTCAAAATAGAAGGAATCACTTTTAAAACGGGCGACCGACCGTGCCCGAAAGGTTTTGAGTTGATTGAAGGCTTGATTCAGGATCTTTTCTCTCCAAAGGCTGTCCAGGATGTTTTCTTGAATTCTGGCCAGGGCAACGCTGTCGGCCCGAAGACTATCCCGGTGGAGGATTGGCGTTTCTGCTATGGGGGTTTCTGTAACGGGTACTGCTGTTCCTGGAGCAGGATTTTGGCAGCCAAACCATAGTGCAAATAGAGAAAAAATCAGATAGATACGTTTCATCATGAAAAGAGAAAAAGAAAACTCCGCGCCATCGCACAAGGCAATAGCGCGGAGCAAAAAACGAAAGAAACTGTGAATCATTTCACGTCTTTCCGGTTGTTACCTCACCAATCCCGCTTCACCCGATAACTGCCACTGATGGTATGGCTTGTGCCAACAAAGTCCAGAATGGTACCGTCAAAAGTACCAATGATAAAGTCGCCTACATTGGTTGCAGCACCGGTTACTGTAGTGTTCAGGTTGCTTTGCTGGAGACTAAAATCAAAGTTGCTTGTGACGGATAGTTGTGTGATCGGGAAGATCCCGGTCTGAATCGCAGGACTGTTGAAGCCAATATTGATGGATTTTACATTGCTTTGTGCCCCAATAGAGGTTAAATATCCTGTATTAGGGAAACTATCCTGAAGGCACCAGCCAGATGGACCTGTCAGGGTGGTTAATTCGCCATCCAGCGTGTACTGGATATACTCACTCAGCGCAGTACAAACCGTAAGGTCGCCCAAATTAACGGTGCCTGAATTGATGGCGAAGTTTTGCACGGTACTTTCTGTCAAATTGTCCATATCATACCCGATTGCCTCGCCGGTTTGTGGAATGGCACCACAGGTCGTATACAATTGCTGGAATTCGCCATTGGCATTGGTGTATGCAACGATTGGATTTAAACCAGCCAGGGTGATTTTGGCGTAACCATTTACCACAGCGTTTCCATTACAATCCAGCAAGCGACCGGAAAGTTCCAGTCCCTGTACGGTTACATTGCTGATGATGATATCCGGAATTATGACATCGGAAGAAAACGGACCAATGTTGGCGGTGTATAGGGTAGCCATTCCACAACCTGGATCCCAGGTTAAAATCGTTATCTTCAGTGGCATATCCGCAGGAATTGCTCCGGAATAAGAACCATCGATATCTGTAGCGCCATGTCCGCAACCCCAGCCAATGCCCTGATTTTCAGGCCCTATCCACACTTGTACATCGGCTGCAGGATGCTGTAAATCATTGAAATACACCTTTCCACTTGCCAGTATACTTGGGTAAGTCGCGTCGTAATTCCACCAGGAGAAATGGCTGACCTTACCCACGTATTCATTGCCCACTTTTTGCGCTAAACCCTCCTCTTTCCAGTAAGCAATAGATGCTTCATAGTGCCAGAGTGGAATTTCTGCCGGGGCAGCAGCAACGATGCCAGGATCTATGGGGATACGTATCTCTACCTGTTGACCGCTGGCAATTTTCAGTTTTTGCCCTCCAGGCGAAGCCAGTTCCACTCCGATCATACCAAAAGTAGCAAGCGAACGCAATTCGCCTGCAGCATTGATGGCGGTGAGATTGCCTGGCATGTTGATGGCAATTTCCGGTTTGGAAGGATCCAGATAACGGGCAAAAACGTTTACAGTACCCGAATAAGCCTGACCGTTTTCGTCGGTAATGGCGCCTGCCGGGAAATCAAGTTTTGCGCCGCCCTGCACATTGACCAACCCTCCAGCAGTGGCACTGACTGATCCGGAAAGTGTTTTTGTAAGCAATTGAATGCTAACGGTTTGCACTGCCTTATCTTGAACGATATAGGCACGGCTCAGGTCAAAATATCCGCTTTTGTGCACCGAAACAATGGCGTGGTCAGCAGCCATACGATTTGATTTCAGGCGGAAAACACCATTTTGATCAGAAATCGCAGATTCATCGCCGGCTTCCACGAATGCGCCGGCAATGGGCTCGCCATTTTCGGCGATAATGCGACCCGTGAAGGCGACATCGACCATTTTACTTGTTTGGAAAGGATCGTCTTCATGACAAGCCACGAAAAATACGCCGATGAACAGCGCAAGGGGAAGAAGCCATTTTAGTTTTTGCATGATGTGTAGTAGTTTTTGTGATAATTTGTGTTGGTAACTACTACACGCAAAAGCTGCTATCGAGGTTGGGTGGAACGATTTACGATTTACATTTTTTTTGATCCGAAGAATGGAAGATTCATCCATTCTTCGGATCAAAAAAAACGTAAATCGTTATCTTCCTCCGGGTAATTGATCTCCAAAACTGTCATCCGGCTTTTTGGGCTTCTTGGAATCCATTCCCGGGTCTATTTCATCGTTGTAAATATCCGGGGAAAAATCTTCCTCATCGCCAGCGGGGCCCAGAGTACTTTCATAAGTGGCGCAATCAGTCTCAATACCCAGATCACCGGATGGTCGTACAAAACGGGCATTAAAATCGTAACCTGATTTAGGGTCTTTTTCCAAACGACCAATAAAAGAAGCAAAAATAGGCCTTGCCATTCGGGATCCCTGTCCGTCGGCGAGGCTAAGGAATCGAATCCATCGGTCTTCTCCGCCAACCCAGGTTCCTACTACGAGGCGTGGGGTGACACCCATAAACCAGCCATCGGTATAATCATTGGTGGTGCCGGTTTTGCCGCCTACCTGGCTTTTGAGTGTATTGATTCCGGGAGCACCTTTCACGTTGTACTGCAACATTTCGAGCATTACCCAGTCCGCATTTTCAGCCAGGGCAGCGCGTTCTTCCGGCACTGAGCGGTAAAGGACCCGCCCGTATTTATCTTCTATTCGTTTGATTACGAAAGGCAACCCATACATTCCTTTGTTTGCAAATCCAGCGTAAGCACCAGTCATTTCAAAAGGCGTAAGATCAGCAGCGCCAAGGCACATAGAGGGCGAACCAGGCATGATTAGGTAGCGTCCATTGGATTGGCGCGAAGAGTCAATACCAAGCTTGTCGCATAGCCCGCGTACGGCTTCAGTGCCGCCTAATTGTTTCATTAGGTAAGCACTAACCGAGTTTACGGAGTTTTTCAAGGCCTCTTTCAGCGTGAGTTTTACACCAGAGTATTCTCCGGTAGAGTTTCTGGGGGTCCAATCCTCATAGTGCTGGAAATTCATGTATCGTCCGGGAATCGTAACCGGGTTGTCGTACACCTCAAAACAGGGGCTAACACTTTGTTGGGCAATAGCTGTGGCGTACACGAAAGGCTTGAAGGTAGAACCCACCTGCCGCCGTGTCTGAATGTGGTCGTACTGGAAATACCTGAAATTAACACCGCCGACCCATGCCTTGATCTCAGAAGACGTGGGATCCACCGCGAGAATACCTGCTTGCAAAAACATTCGGTGGTAACGCAGACTATCCATCGGAGACATTATGGTGTCTTTCTGGAGTTTGGGATTGTTCCAGGTAAAGATCTTCATCTTTACAGGCTGGGCATATTGTTTTTTTATGCTCACGTTCAGAGCGCGGTACTGGGCTTTTGCGTCGGGCCATTCTTTGCTGGCCAAAATTCGGCGGTAGGCAGTGGCCTGTTCGCTCGTTACCATGGCTTTGGGTTTGGACAGCAGCATTTTGCCAATCGTTCCGGGTGTTTTTTCTTCGTTCAACATCCGTTCCATATCAATAGGGCGGAGTTCAAACGTATGACGATTTCTAATTTTCTCTGCTACGTTATCCATGAACTTTGGCCAAAGCGTTGCGTATCGATCGCCTTCGCGCACGAACTTCCAGAGCGATTCTTTCCTGCCTTGAATTTCCTCGTCTGTGGCATCTTTAGAGCGGTATGACCAGGGATCCCGCCCTTTCCAGACCTGAAAAAAACGCGCCTGAATTTTTTTCATCTGCTCCGCCATGGCGGCTTCTGCATGTTGCTGATAAATAGGGTCAATGGTGGTAAATATCTTCAGGCCATCCCGGTAGATATCGTATTTTGAGCCATCGCGGCGTTTGCATTCAGGCAGCTCGAGCAGCGAGTCTCGCACCATTTTCTCAAGGTAATCGCAGAGATAGGGTGCTTTATCATCCGTAAAAGTGACTGATTTGAACTGCAGCCCGAGTGGGAGTACTTTCAGACTGTCGTATTGATTTTCTGTAAGTATTCCATTTTTTTTCATTTGGGAGAGCACCACCCAGCGGCGTTTGATGCTTCGGTCAGGGTGGCGATTGGGGTTGTAATAGGATGGGTTTTTGAGCATTCCAATCAGCGTAGCCGACTCCTGAATGTTCAGCAATTCCTGATTTTTGTTAAAATAAACTTCCGATGCCGCGTGGATCCCATAGGCGTTATTGATGAAATTGAACTGATTGAGGTACATCGAGATGATCTCCTCTTTCGTATAGGCGCGTTCGAGTTTTACCGCTGTGATCCATTCCCGCAACTTGGTATAAATTAATTTAAAGAACTTTTCAAACGTGCCCAAGCCTTCAAAATCACGATCCGAATAGAGCATTTTAGCCAACTGTTGCGTTACGGTTGAACCGCCGCCGGCACTATGGTCGCCCATCATTACGGTGCGTAATACCACCCGGGCCACTGCCCGTCCGTCAATGCCACAGTGTTCGCGAAAACGCTCGTCTTCTGTGCTTATAAGTGCAGAAACCAGGTGTGGACTGAGGTCTTCATAGGGAACAGGCACCCTGTTCTCAACAAAATAACGCCCCAGTACCTCGTTGTTGCTACCCAGCACCTCGCTTGCTTCCGCAGAAGAAGGGTCTTCCAACTCACGGAAGGAAGGGATGGCCATCATGCTGATAATCACGAACAGCAGGGTCACAATAGCCATGCCGCCTAATAAGATTCGCCAGCTCCATCGTATGATCTTGCGATATAGGGGCATTCGCTTTACTTGCATAGCTGCTTTCATAGAAATGAGATGCTGAGGTTCCATAGTGTGGGTGGTCTTATTAAACAGCTGATTTGGTGGGAGATTGGAAAAATCTGTACATTAACACGCACAAAAGTATGAATGCACGTTGAAAAAAAATATTTTGTGTCAAAAATAGCGTATTCTTCAAACAAGACCTGATTGAATAGGCAAATAAGTACTTGTAACTTTCAAAAACTTGCAACTTCTAATAACTTGCAAGGTCCATCTGAAACCTTTTTCCCGACCTTAGACCCATGAAATTGCCTTTTATTGCTACCATACTACTTGCCCTTTTCGCCTGCTCGTCCCATTCCAAAAAGCCGCTGGAGCCTGCATTTTTTTGTTGGGAAACCACCCTTAGCATCACGCCAGACGAGCGCAGCTTGCAGGATTCATTGGGCTGTAAAAAGTTGTATATCAAAATATTAGATATTGGATTGAACCCGGATTCAGGCGAGATCGAACCCTACTCCCGCACCGAAATGTCGGATTCAACCGAGTTGAAAGGGCTAAAGATCATCCCAACGATTTTTATCACCAACGAGGTTTTTCAAAACATTTCGGAAGAAAAAACGGTCTGGCTGGCGGGAAAGATCACAGCCGCCGCTGCTATCACCGGAGCATTTGATGAACTATTGTTCGATTGCGACTGGACCTCTACCACCCGGGATGCTTTTTTCCACTTTTTAAAAAAAATGCGCGAAAAACTTCCGCCCGGCATCCGAATCAGTGCGACCATCCGGCTTCATCAATACAAATCTCCTCAAAAAACAGGTGTTCCTCCCGTGGATCGCGGGATGCTCATGTTTTATAACACTGGCGACGTTGACAGGGAAAGCGAACAAAACACCATTTTTTACCCCGACGACGCACTAAAGTATCTGGATGGCACCCCCAAAAACTACCCGATCCCATTGGATCTGGCCCTGCCGCTTTTTTCCTGGGGACTGGTTTTCCGGGAAGGCGAACTTTGGAAAATTGTGCCAGGGCCATTGCCCATTGTTGAAATGCGCAGCAATGGAAAATATATCGAAAGCCCCGGAACCGAACCATTTGCTTCCCGGCTTTGGGAAGTGAAAGCAGGTACATTCCTCGGTGGCCATTACCTTCGCCCTGGCGATCACCTTCGGATCTCGGAGATCTCGCCCGTGCTGCTTTTTAAAGCCGCCAATCTCGCCCAAAAACTCGATCTGGCCGACGATGCCACCCTGGCGTTTTTTCATCTGAACATCGCCCGGTCAGCGCATTTTTCTGCACAACTGCTTGATATTGTATGCAAAACCGTACGAAAATAGAAATGTCCAGTGAAATATCCAATATCCAACAAGGAATGTCCAATATTCAAAGATGCGCTGTGCCTGGCCACGCACCCGACTCTTTTGATTTTCGGCGGCCAGCAACTCCAGGGGCAATACCAACCTGGCTGTTGGATATTTCCTTCGGCGTTTTAATGATTTTATTTTTTACTTCCTTCACTCCGCCAGAACCCGCTCACGCCCCTTGCATACCTCATGCGGCGCCATTTTATGGCTACAGTTTTTTTGATGCGGATTTTGTGGATGCGAGTGCTGCTTATGCACCATTTTTTCTGCGTTTTGGCGACTATTACGAGCGAAATTACAACCCGGAGTTGATCCAGAAAAAAGAAAACTGCGAGGAGTGGAGCGAGCGTTTTTGTAGCAAAGCCAGTTTGGATGATGTGGCTGCTGTCATTTACGAATCCGATGAATATGACCTGGCCCAATTGCACGAAGCAGCAAGCGATTTAAAACAGAAAACACCACTTCCCCCCCGTTTGGATGGAAATGATTTCGCTTATGTGGTTGCCTACAATGGTTGCGTAGAAGTGACGCAATACCTCACCTTTGCCAAACGCTGCGAGGAACACGTGGTAGCCCGGGGTGACAAATGGAACCCTGTCCGGCGAAATGTACCCTCCATGATGGAACTGATCCAGGAAGGGAAACAGCGATTTGAAGCCACCCAATCACATTTTGTTCGGATGCGATACGCCTATCAACTGGTGCGACTGGCTCATTACGCCGGTGCCTGGCAAATGACGCTGGACCTCTACAACGAATTAATGCCCAGGATAGACCGAAAGAAAAAAAGCATCCTTTTTTACTGGACGCTGGGCCATGTAGCGGGTGCGATGCAAAAACTGGGCAAATACCCGGAGGCCGCTTACCGTTATTCCCTCCTCTTCCGGTTCTGCCCTTCCAAACGCGCTCAGGCCTATCAAAGCTTTAAGATTCGCAACGACGACGACTGGCAAAAAACTCTCCGCCTTTGCAATAGCGACGCTGAAAAGAGCACGCTCTACATCCTCCGTGCCGGCGGATCTCATACCTGGGCAGTAGAAGATATGGAGGCGGTATATGCACTCGATCCGCAAAATCCACAACTCGAACTGCTGTTGGTAAGTGATGTCCAGGAATTGGAAAAAAGATTCCTTCGTACGCCTGTCACGGATGATAAAAATGGTCGTGCCGTAGGAAAATTAAAACAGGCAGCAGCTACAAAGCACTTACTGGATCTCCAAAAATTTGTGCGCCGGGTCATCCGGGAAAAGCAAGTCACAGAGCCTAAAACCTGGCGGGCAGTGGATGGCTACCTCGAACTCCTCGCCAATGATCGTTATGCAGCCGCAAAGACCTGGGATCGCCTTACCAATGACCTTGAAAGCAGCAATAAGGACAAAAATATCCTGCAGCAAATCGACATCTGGCGTTGTCTGCTTGCCGTGATGAACCTGGACACTACGGCTTCAGATACGGTCGACCGACTGTCATACAAGGTGCGCGAGCTCCCGGCTTTTGATCAGAATCCAAATTTCGAACCATTCTTACAAGAGTGGCTTTCAAGTGGCTACGCCCAAAATAATCATCCTGGGAAAGCCATGATCGCGGCTTACCATCCCTATACCATTCGCTACAATCCGCAAATGGATGTGATCGAAGATCTGCTTAAACTGGCCAATACTCCTCACCCAATCCTGCTCGAACGGACGATGATGATCGATACGAATCCGGAGCAGATCAAAGCCTATTTTCTGGAAACGGAAGGGGTGTATTTTCTGGGACGGGGCGAGCCAGAAGCGGCTGCATCCATGTTGCGGCAGATCAGCCCGATAGATCAATCCAGGATGACCCAGTTCAAGCCCTTTGCCAACCGTTTTGGGGAAAATATCAATAGGGATGTGAGCAATCAAATGGCATTCAATCGACTTCAAATCGTAGAAGAAGTTTTACAGTACGAGCAACAAGCCAAAGCCTATGAAGCAATACATGACAGTGCAGAAGCTAAAACCTGGCTAAAACTTGGCGATTTCTGGTATAATACCTCTTACTTCGGCTATGAGTGGGAGGTTAGGGATTTTAAACGCGATGGGTCCAACCAACTCCGCCTGTCAGAAGGCCCCGTATTCCCGATGGAAGGCGCCCCCGAAGGAAACCGCGAGAACTTAGACCTCAAACTTGCGCTGTTGTACTACGAAAAAGCTTATCGGGCGGCCCGAACGCAGGAGATGAAAGCCCGCACAGCGTTTATGGCAGCTCGTTGTCAGCAAAAAATGTGGTTTTGCGATCCGGAATGTACCTATCGCCCGGGCAGTCAGCAAATCCCGGTTTTGCCGCCGGAATCCATGATCTACTATGATGTGTTGATCGACAAGCATTCCAAGACAAAATATTTCGAAACGGTGGTAAAGGAATGCAAATGGCTGGCGGCGTATGCCAGATGAGGCTTACTTTTGCATCCTGAAATTTGACAAACAACATGCCTCGAAAGATATTTCGGGCTTCAAAAATTTAACTATGAAAAGTATCCGGTCTTTCATTATAATTTCCCTAACGCTCCTTTGCGCGATCTCCCTCTCCGCCCAGGGCATCGAGTTCTTCCACGGCACCTGGCCAGAAGCCCTCGAAAAAGCCAAATCAGAAGAAAAGCTGATTTTCGTCGATGCCTTTGCCTCTTGGTGTGGCCCTTGCAAACGCATGTCGAGCCAGACCTTTCCCGACCCAAAGGCAGGCGAGTTCTTTAACGCTAATTTTATCAATGTAAAAATTGATATGGAAAAGCCGGAGAACTCTGAATTTGCCGGAAAATACCCCGTTGGCTCCTACCCTACGCTGATGTTCATTGACGCTGCCGGAAAGGTCGTATTGAAAGATATCGGGGCGAAAAGTGTAGATCAGCTCCTAGAAACAGGTCAAAAAGCCCTGGGTAAAAACGACAGATCAGTGGACTTTGAGAAAAAGTACTTGGATGGCGATCGCGACCCGAAGATGCTCTTCGACTATGTCCGCTCGCTCAACGCTGCTGGCAAACCTTCTTTGAAGATCACGAACGAATACCTCAATACACAGAAAGACTTGACTACGGAATTCAATCTCAAGTTTATCCTCGAAGGGGCAATCGAGGCCGACAGCCGGGTATTTGACTTGCTGTTAAAAAACCGTGATAAGGTGGTGGCAGTCTCCAGCGAAGAAGCGGTGAATGCCCGGGTGGAAAAGGCCTGCAAAAATACCGTGGACAAAGCCATTGAGTTTAAAAACAAAACTCTGCTCGACGAGTCGAAGGCAAAAATGAAAACGGGCAATTCGTCCCGTGCTACGGCCTTTGCCTACGAGGCAGATATGAACTATGCCAAAGCAGTGAAGGATCCGGGCATGTTCCTGAAAACGGCCAAAACCTATCAAAAAACAGAGGTAAAAAACAATGCCGCCAAGCTCCATGACCTGGTACTGAGCCTGATCCGCGCCTTCCCGGAGGATAAAAAAGTGCTCAAGCAAGCCGAAAGCTGGGCCAGGACCGCTGCTGAAAATGGCGGCCTGGCTGAATATTGGATGACGCTGGCAGGCGTTTACAAAATGCAGGGAAACAAGGCCAAAGCACGCAGTACTGCCGAGTTTGCCAAGAAAGAACTGACGGAAAAGGATGCAATGTTGAAGGAGAAAATACAGTATTTTCTGGATTCTTTGGAGGGGTAGGTATTGTGGAAAACTTCATCCCCTGCCTTTCTCGATTCATTTTACCTTTACATCGCAAGAGCTAAGGCACATGAGCAATTTTATAGTATCCGCCCGCAAATACCGTCCTCAGCGTTTCCAAGACGTAGTGGGGCAAGGCCACGTGGCCGGCACACTCAAGAATGCCCTTGCCAGTGGCCATGTGGCACATGCTTTTCTATTCACCGGACCGCGCGGTGTAGGTAAGACCACCTGTGCCCGTATCCTCGCCAAAATACTCAACTGCGAAAACCGCACGCCAGAATACGAAGCATGCAATACCTGTAGCTCTTGTAAATCCTTTAATGAGAGCGCTTCCTTCAACATCATCGAGCTGGATGCAGCGTCCAACAATTCGGTTGAACACATCCGGGCGCTGACTGAGCAGGTGCGTTTCCAGCCGCAGCAGGGCAAGTACAAGGTATTCATTATCGACGAGGTGCACATGCTCTCCAACCAGGCCTTCAATGCTTTTTTGAAAACCCTGGAGGAACCGCCGCCTTATGCCATTTTCATTCTGGCTACAACGGAGAAGCATAAGATCATCCCGACCATCCTGTCGCGTTGTCAGATCTTTGATTTTCGTCGCATTACCGTGGCCGACACGGTCGCGCATTTGAAATCGATTTGTCTGCAGGAAAATATTGAAGCTGAGGAGGATGCACTTCACATCATCGCGCTGAAAGCCGATGGAGCCTTACGTGATGCATTGTCCATTTTTGACCGCATCACCAGCGGTTCAGGCAAAAAAATTACCTACGATGCCGTGATCGAAAACCTCAACGTACTCGATTACGACTACTTTTTCCAGATCACTGATGCATTGCTGGCCGAAGATTCGGCCGCTTTGATGAATCGCTTTGACGAAATTCTTCGTAAAGGTTTTGATCCTGAAGTGTTCATTCTGGGCCTCGCAGAGCATCTTCGCAACGTACTGGTTTGCAAAGACAAAGCCACCCTCGGACTGCTTGAAGTGGGCGAAAGTCTGCGCGAACGATACCGCGCCCAGGCCGCTATTACCCCCTCGTCTTTCCTCCTCACGGCACTAAATCTTTGCAACGACTGCGACATTAATTTCAAAATGGCACGCCATAAACGCCTCCATGTTGAAATGGCTCTACTCAAAATGTGCCATATCGGGAGGGCTGTGAAAGGCGCAGTATTGGAAAAAAAAACGCTTGACGTGACGGTTGACGGTTCCCGGTCCACGATTCACGGTCAAAAAAGCCCTGAAAATGGCGCACAACCTGTTTCCAATGGTTCTTATTCAGTTCCAAACGGCGTAAGCAAAGCCTCCGAACCAGAGTCGCCCGTTCACCCCGACCCGTCTACCGTCCACCGTCCACCGTCCACCGTCCACCGTGAAGTAAGCAATGCTCTGCCACTTTCCAGTGATGTATTGGCAGATATTTCACAAGGCTTGCGGCAAGGCCGGATGAAAGCAGAAGCTATTCCGATGCGGCTGGACGCTTTTGACCAGCTTGTAGAGGAAGAGGAAAATCATCGTGCCAGCCTTGAGAGTCGCCTTTCACTTGAAAATGTGCGTACGGAGTGGCAAGCTTATACAGCGCTACTCAATTCTAACCTCTCTCGTATGGCGCTTACTAACGCGGAATTATACCTGGAAGGGAAAATTCTCCGCGTGATTGTCGGGACAACCATTGACCAAAACAATGTGAAAGCCGAAACGGCGCGAATGCTCGAAACACTTCGTCGCCGACTACACGATACAGCCTTGAAGATCGAGGTCGTATTGGATGATAAAAAGCTCGCCGAACAGATGCAGATTTCGCGCACCGTACGCCCGCTTACCACGAAAGATAAATTGGACAAAATAAAGGAAACCAATCCATTTGTAGAGGATCTGATCCGAAAATTTGACCTGAAACTGAATGATTAAAAGCTGCAAAATATGAATTCTCCCAGACTCAGTTTATTCATTCCGACGCGTAACGAGGCCAACTATATTGGCACTACTCTGGCTCAGTTTGAACCATTTTGGGAAAAATATGATCTTGAGATCATCGTTTCTGACGCTAATAGTACCGATGGTACCATCGAAATTGTCCAACATTTCGCTGAACTTTCAGGGCAACGCGTCAAATTGGTGCAAGCCGGTCAGGGTAAACAAAATATCGCCATAGGCTGTAATCTTGGGGCCGCACAAGCCAAAGCCCCCTTACTTTTTCGCATTGACGCGGATGTCCGGATCCCTGACAAAGATCATTTTTTCGAAAAGGTTTTAAAGGCTTTTGAAAAGAATCCAAATCTGGTAGGCGCCACGGTGCCTATTTGGGTATACCCTGAAGAGGCCCGGGCTTCTGACCGCGTTTATCATGTACTGATGAATGCAACCATTCGCGGCTCGTTTTTTTTCAAAGCACCCTTGGCCAAAGGGGAATGTCAGTTGGTACGTCGCTCCGCTTTTGAAGCGATCGGAGGTTACAAAGAACATTTGACGGCCGGGGAGGACTGCAACCTTTTTTATCGTTTGCAGGATATGGGCCATATAGCCTATTTGTCCAAATTGCGTATACACCATTCGCCACGCCGTTTCCGGCAATACGGCTATTTCAGGCTGACCATGATCTATTTACGCGAAGGCCTTTGGATGCTATTAGGTCGAAAATCTTATTTGGATGAATGGACTCCCGTTAGGTAGGGTTAAATTGATACGATATCTAAAGCCTGCTTCGCGTTTGATTTTGGTAGGTTCGGCGGATATTATAATTTCAAAGAAAACTTCTCTGTTGCTTCAACGTTGTAATTCGCTGATTGGGCAACAAAAATAAATAACACCATGCGTAAACTACTTATCGGACTCGCGCTATTCCTATGCGCCTTTTCGCAACTTCGGGCTTCTGTCATCTTGTTGCCAATGGACGAAAATGGCCAGCGCAATCACCTGAAAGCCTATGGAATCACCTATTGGATCCTTTCGCAGGGCGGAGAGGCCTGGTGGTTGTTAAATTATCGGGGAGGCAGTTTTGCCTTTATGTACTCGCCTGCAATAGAAAAAGAATGCAAAACCCGGGACGTGAGTTATGAGATACTTGCTGATGGGCAATTTGCAGGCTTACAAAATGATATCCTCAACCCGGAGGTAAATCAGGACGTGATCAAATTAGAAAAGGCGCCTAAAATTGCGGTTTATTCCCCGGATAAGGATGAAAAGGGAGAGGTTATTCAGCCTTGGGACGATGCCGTGACCCTGGTGCTTACCTATGCCGAAATCCCGTACGATGTAATTTATGACAATGAGGTCATGCAAGGCAAACTGGCAGAATACGACTGGTTACACCTGCACCACGAAGATTTTACAGGTATGTTCGGGAAATTTTATTCCAGCAATAATGGCCAGCCCTGGTATCGGCAGCATGTCCATCTGATGGAATCACTGGCCAAGCAAAACGGATTTAATAAGGTTAGTGAACTTAAATTAGCGGTAGCCAAGCGAATAAAAGATTACGTCATCGGAGGCGGATTTATGTTTGCAATGTGTTCAGCTACAGATACTTATGATATTGCATTGGCTGCTGAAGGGACAGATATTTGTGCCGCTCCATTTGATGGGGATGGCATAGACCCAAGCTTTCAAAGCAAACTGGATTTCACTAAAACTTTTGCTTTTCAGGATTTTCAGGTACTGACAGACCCCAGCGTTTATGAGCACTCCACCATTGATGCAAGCGAAGTAACGGGTCGACACGTTTCGCCAGAGCAGGATTATATCACTTTGTTTGACTTTTCCGCGAAGTGGGATCCAGTGCCAACCATGCTTACCCAATGCCACACCCGCACGATCAAGGGGTTTATGGGGCAGGCTACAGCATTTAGAAAAAATTTCATCAAGCCAGGTGTCCTCATTATGGGCGAAAATAAGCCCGCCAACGAAGCACGATACATTCACAATGCTTATGGGAAAGGGTTCTTTACGTTTTACGGAGGTCACGATCCGGAAGACTACCGGCACTATGTTGGTGATCCACCGACAGATCTGGCACTTCACCCAAATTCGCCTGGTTATCGTTTGATCCTGAATAATATTCTCTTTCCGGCTGCGAAGAAGAAACACCAGAAGACCTGAGTGGAATGTGGTCAATGTGACAAAAAAACGGGGTTCGATCTGAAGTCGAACCCCGTTTTTTTGTGCAGCCTCAATTGGTGTTTAATCCCCGAACAGGCTCCAAGTTAGAGGATGAATATATGGTCTTACAATTTTTTTAAGGCGATGAAGGCCACTTCCTTAGCTTTTGCAAGGTTATCATGGGGTACATCGCTGACTTCGAGGGCAATGTTGATTACGAATTGACCTTTTCGAACGAGCAGGGTGACCGTGCTGGTGCTCCACATCGAATCATCCCCCAGGCCAGATACATCCTCTTCGTAGGTATTACGGCGATCACGCCGCAGGTTTTCGATCTGTAGTTTGGCGTGTTCTTCTGAACTGTAGTCAAAGAGCTGCACAACGATCCGGTTTTCGGGATTTAGCCAGGTTGCGCCTTCTTTTTCATTGTTGGATTCGCGATCTTTCCAATCTGGCTTGTTCCAGGTTCGAAGGCAAAATGCCTGATTGGGCAAGGTCCGCGCATTGAGCGTGGCCTCTTTACCATTGAAAGCGAAAAGCCCTTCAACCTCAGCATCGCTGATGAGTTCGCATCCGTGGTTTTTCCAGCCTTCAGTTTTATACTTTGCCCAAAGTGCTGTTTCGGCGGAATTGGCCATTGCTTCTTTTGATGGCTCTTGTGAACAGGCCACCAAAAACAAACAGCCAACCAAAGAAAGAAGAATAAGACGGGTCATGGAGAATACGTTTGGTCGCCAAAGGTCTAAAAAAGAGGGCTTTTTTAATCTTTTTTTTCTTGTAGTAAGGGAAAATACTTGCAGGAGAAAAATTTTCGCACATTTGCCCTGTTCAACTGAACCTGATAAATATCTTTTCACCTACTTTCAACTTGTATGGCAGAGAATATCGACACAATTAAGCCTAAAGGCAAATTCCCATCTAGTATCCCGTACATCATCGGGAACGAAGCTGCAGAACGCTTCAACTACTATGGCCTTCGCGCAATCCTCACTACTTTTATGGTGGCGCAGTTTTACAACCATAATGGCTCTACCGATCCAGCGGTTGTGCAGGTGGCAGAAGCTACGGCCAATGCTAAAACCCATGATTTTGTGGCCATGACGTATCTGCTGCCTATGTTTGGTGGTATGGTGGCCGACTGGTTCTGGGGCAAGTACAAGACCATTCTTTGGCTCTCGATGGTGTATGTCTGTGGCAGCATCATGGTGGCGCTCTCCGTGGATAATGAAGTGATGTTTACCACTTCATTGATGCTCATCGCCCTCGGTGCCGGAGGTATCAAGCCTTGCGTGTCGGCCAACGTAGGTGACCAGTTTGACTCCTCCAATTCACACTTGATCTCTAAGGCTTTCGATGCGTTTTATTTCTCCATCAATGCAGGTTCTGTCCTTTCCATCCTGCTGATCCCTTACCTCAAATCACACTATGGACCGGCGGTCGCCTTTGGCGTACCAGCTATTGCAATGGCCGTAGCAGTGTTCTTTTTCTGGGCCGGACGCAACAAATACCGTCGCATTCCTCCGCCAAGCTATGATAGCAACAAGATGGTCATTCTTGCTTCCGCATTTATCTCACTGGTAGCGAGTTACATTTATTTTGATAAAATTCAACATGCAGGCGTTGGACCGGTATTGGGTGCCTGGCTGATTATGGTACTGGCTTTGGCCTTTGTTTTCAAAAAACAATGGTTTGCTAAACCGGGTAATTTTGTGGGTATCAATCTATATGCACTCACCAATGGTGGTTTTGCCGCAGCTTCTAAAGAATACGGCGACGAAACTATTGAAGGTATCAAGTCCGTATGGCGCGTATTGTCGGTCTTTGCATTTGTGCCTGTTTTCTGGGCTTTGTGGGACCAAAGCCAATCCGAATGGGTGGTACAGGCCAGCAAAATGGATCTCAACTGGATGGGCATCAAATGGGAGGCTGAGCAGATCTCCTTTGTGAATGCAGCGTTCATCCTTGCGTTCATACCTTTGTTCTCTTTTGGAGTGTATCCACTTTTGAACAAGATCGGTCTTACTGTTACACCACTGCGCAAGATCGGTGCCGGCTTTGTGCTTACAGCGCTTTCTTTTGTGGTTATCGCCATTGTACAAGGTTGGATTGATGCAGGTCAGGTGCCCAATATCAGCTGGCAGATTCTTGCTTTCGTAATCCTTACAGCTGGCGAAATCCTTATTTCGATCACGTGTCTGGAATACGCCTATACACAGTCGCCGCCATCCATGAAATCAACGATCATGGCTTGTTTCCTTTTGAGCGTCACATTAGGCAACGTGCTGGTTTCAGTGATTCAGAACAACATCAAAGGCGGTGGATTCTTCGCACAGTTTCATGGTGCGGGTTTCTTCTGGCTGTTCGTGAGTATTTGCGCCGCTACAGCAGTGCTGTTCATGTTCGTATCGCCGTTCATCAAGGAGCGCTCGTATATTGTCAGTGATCATGAAAGCTAGTCAATGAGATCCATTGGATCGATATATAAACACCCCGCTTGCGCCAGTCGCTTGTGGGGTGTTTTTTTATTTCAGGTGCTTATTGTTGGCAAGCACGGAGTTTAAACCGGCGAATATTCAGATGGAAATCGTGCTATAGACGTGTTATCCCTTGATCCTATAAGCAAGGCCTACGGCGCCGCAGGCCGCCAAGCCATCGAAATAATCCAGATAACTGGCTTGAGGGTTTTCCCATCGGGCACCAGCATCGGCGCTTGCCATCAGGTAAAGATTGTGATAAAGTTTACTTTTAACCTGCAAGCCTATTCCGGAATAGAATTTCCAATAAGGACGCTGTGAAATGAGTCCAAAAGACTCGTTATGCGTCTGGTAAGGGAGCTTAAATCCGGTAAGCTTTACATAAGGATACAATTCGACATTCGATTTTTTTAAAGGCAGATATCGGAGATATGCCAGGCCAAAACCCCAATGTTCTTTGAAATTGGAAGCTCTTGGTTTCATCTCCCAGTTTAAACTCTGCTCTGCAGTATTCTGAAAATAGAGCAGACTGACTTTAAAGCCGTTTTTATTAAAGAATTTTTCTGCGGAGAGCTCAATATCACGGTCCAGATAATTCCAGTTGTGCACCAGATTTGCGTCCAGATGACCAGATTGTGCCGAAGCACAGGCCGTAGCCAAAAGAGAGAACAAGATTGCGTACGTGATTTTTTTCATGGCAAGTTATATTTAGTATCCTGCTTATGATGTCTTTATCTAGGGATTCGCTGCCTGGAAGCAATCCAGGCGCTTGTTGCGGTGAGCTTCTGGTAAAATTGTCCAAAGTATTTGTGCGAGACACTGGCCGTTTGCACCATTTATTTCGCCTCCAGCAATTCGCGCATTAGAAGCGTACATACTATTATTTACCAGGCAAGTCCTTTGGGGTGGGCTTCCCAAAATGATAGCTTAGGCATAAAAGTCTCCAGAGGTTGGCATCTATATTTAAAACTGTTCCATTATCCTGGGATATTACTACGCCGCTTTGTACGCGCTTAGCGTTTGAATATTCTAAAGCTACGATGATATTTGCTTCCAGGCCAATACTGAATCGTGGCAGAAAAAAGTAATTGACCCCTGCCAGAATTGCCCCCTCGAGAATGTTACTTTTTTGTTCATTTTTATATTGTGCGGTAATCGTACTCATACCGTTCACTTGAGCCAAGTCATGGCTTTCACCCAATGAGGTTGAATATCGATAGCCCAGATCAGCACCGAGGTACCATCTGAAATTGTTTTTATGGACCTGAAATTCGGTGCCTACCCTTAAAAACTTATCTTTTGTGTCGCCCGAGCCATCTCTCAAAAAAGTGGTATCGACAAGCTGGTTTAGTAATACAGAATACCCATAAGAAGATCTATAATAACCAAGCAATATTCGAAGCGCAAATCGCTTCTTTTGTTCGGCATCGATCGTCTTGTCAAGACCATGTTTGTACAACAAACTTATTCCGGGCTCACCCCGAAGAAATGGTGCAAAATCAATTCCAATATCCTCTGAATACCGGAATGGTCTACTTTCCTGCGAAAAGCCTTCCTGACAATTCATAAAAAGGAAAATAAACGGAAATAGGGCCTTTGGTAAAAAAGAAAGACGATGCATTAGGTTGAATTTGATAAGAAAATCATCGGCTTCAAAGCAGGGCTTTAGCCAAAGGTGAAAAAAATAATGTATTTACAAATACCGCGCCATGGCATCAAATGGTGAAAGGGTTATTTCATCCTTACTAGTTGTGCTGGCTTGGATTACCCCAAAAACTCCGCCAACAACCCATGAAAATGATGCGTCCCCTGTTCCCGATCCGGAGCATACCGACCATGGTCGTAAAAACGGGACCGCACCCCATGCTGCACGTTTTCCACCACGGCTTCGTCCTCGTGCTCCACCTGATCTAGTCCGGAACCCGCGCCGGTATTGAGTTTTGATTCGTCAAAAATATAGACTTTGAATCGCACTTTACAAACACTGACTCCCTGAGGCTCAACGATATTCAGCGAAAGCCCCCAGGGATAAAAGTTGAACATCAGGTTGGGGAATACCCAGAAATAGTAGGCGGCTACATTCTTGCCGTAGTCGGGCGAATCGGGCGGCAAATCGAAACATACATCGCCTTTTTTGGCGATCCCTAACTGGAGATTTGCGTACGGGAACAGCTCCGTAGAATAGCTGCTCCAATCAAGCACTGCGCTTAGGCTTTCGTGTACAAACGGGATGTGGAAGCCCTCCAGGTAATTCTCACAATAGAGGGCCCAGTTGGCCTTTACGGTATAATCTTTGGAAAGTTCGGGGCGGAATTCCAGCCGGTCCAAAGGCAGCCAGTCAACGCGTTGCATCATTTCACCCAAAAATTTTTCTGCCGGAAAAAGTGGCTTTAGCGAGGTAAAAAGCAGTTTTCCCCACTGAAAAAGAGGTAATTTCGTCAGATTATCTGCCTCGGTTGGGAAGTTTTCCACTTTTGAGAATTCCGGCATAAACTGGAATTTTCCGTCCAGATCAAACACTCTGCCATGATACTTGCAACGCAATTGGCTCGATTTGCAAGGCTCATAGGCCAGCAAATTGCCCCGGTGGGTACATACATTGGACAGGCAGTGTACCGCCCCGGTCTTATCGCGCGAAAGCAACAGCGGCTCGCTCAGATAATCGTTCAAAAGCATGAATGGCCACACAGATCCGGGCTCTGCTACCCGATCAGTATGGCCTATAAATTGCCAGGAAGACGCAAAAATCTTTTCTTTGGCTTCCTCATAAATGGCTGCGCTGGTGTATACCTCGGTAGCGATGGTGCGGGCGCGGGCGATGTTTGGATCGATGACAAAACGGCGCATAGTTTAGTGGGCTGGTGATTGGATTGCTTAAGTGGTCGATTGGGGTCTTCAGGTTAGGCAAAGGTGAAAAAATGTGAGACTTTTGCAGCAACCAATTTCTGAACACTTCCCTTGCTCAGGGGTTAATTGTTATTGCCACCACTTTTTTTCACCAAAACCTCGGAAGTTTTTAACAAACTGATCAAGCATCCATCCATGCACAAAATAACCGCCGACTGGGTATGTCCAGTGTCTTCAGAGCCCCTTGAAAACGCCGTGGTGATCACCGACAATACCGGAAAGATCCTGGCTATAGAATCCAGGGATAAACATGACCCCGCAAGCCTCGAAACATACCGAGGCATACTGGTACCCGGCTTTGTGAACACACATTGCCACCTCGAACTTTCGCACATGAAAGGTAAGGTAGATACCGGCACCGGGCTGATCCCCTTCATCACCGGGGTGGTGACCCAGCGCAACTCCAACGCAGAGTTTATTGCCGAAGCCATCGAAAAAGCCGAGCAGGAAATGCTAAAAGGCGGCATTGTAGCCCTGGGTGACATCTCCAATGCTCCCGATACCTTTTCGATCAAATCCAAGGGTCGGATGCGCTACCATACATTTTTAGAACTTTTTGATTTTTTGCAGGATGCCGGGGCTGAAAAGACCTTTTCGGATGGATTGGCCGTGTACCAACAACTTGAGTTGGCTGCGGGAAGTACCAGGTCCTTCGTACCCCATGCACCTTACTCGGTGAGTAAATCCCTGTTTGAAAGGATGAACGAATTCAATCCGAAAGCGGGTGCCACCATTAGTATTCACAATCAGGAGACGCCGCCGGAGGAAGCCTTGTTCTTAAAAAAAGAGGGTGCATTCTTAGATTTTTATGGCAAATTTGGCATCTCACTTGAATCATTCGAAGCTACTGGAAGATCCTCGATCTACTATGCGCTGGCCCATATGAACCCTGCCAACCGAAGCATTTTTGTGCACAATACGCTCACTTCCCGGACGGATATCAAGGCGGCACAAGCCTGGAGTCAGAATACTTTTTGGGCCACCTGCCCCAATGCCAACCTTTACATCGAAAACCGCCTTCCTGAATATTCCGTTTTCCTCGATACACAGGCCCGTGTCACCATCGGCACCGATTCATTGACCTCAAACTGGCAACTTTCAATCCTGGAAGAGATGAAAACCATTGCCCTATATCAGAGTTATGTTCCTTTCAATGCGCTCCTGCGCTGGGCTACTTTAAATGGCGCCGAAGCACTTGGTTTTGAGGACACGCTGGGAAGTCTGGAAGTTGGAAAAACGCCTGGGATCGTGTTGATACAGGGTGTTTCGCCGGATTGGAAATTGCAGCGGGAAGCATCGGCTCGGCGGGTGGTTTAGGCTACATTTTCTTGAGTTTTTTTGACAGGATTTACAGGATAAACAGGATTTAAGAGGGGTATTTATTCTGTAAATCCTGTCAAAAAAACTTAAAAACCGGTCACTCCACACCCAAATAAGGCCCAACCTTAGCCAGCCAAACCTTATCCGAAAAAGCCCGCATCCTGCTCAGATCATCTGGAGATGATAACGCTCCATGCTGTTCGCGAAAGGCCACGATCAATTCTGCCTGTCGTTTTGATATGTATGGATGGGCATCCAGATCGGCCACGGAGACTTCGTTTAAATTGAGCTTTCGAATGCCTGCCGTACCAATCATTAGGTTTGGCTTAATAGTCTGAAACACACTGTCCGGGAAATTATGCATTTCGCGAATCTGCTCCACCGATAAAAATCCGCCGAGTTTTTCCCGGTAATTGACCAATTGTTGCGCCCGCATTTCACCGATACCAGGCAGGGACATCCATTCTTCTTTACTGGCCTGATTGATGTCCACCGATGCCAGGGCAGAAGTCTTTTTGCCTGGTCGGTTAAATCCTCCTGCATAGACCACCGGATACGGAGGAGGGGTATTTGCAACAACTTCAGAAAAAACGGCATAAGGCGTGATACGGGCACAATCCTCCTCGCTTAGGGTATAGATTTTTTCCAGATCTTCCTTTTTTCGAAATTTACCGCCTTTTTCGCGGTAGTTCAGGATGCTTTTTACAGTTCGCTCCGGGAGGCCAAGGCGCTGCAGATCGGTTTCTGTGGCCGAATTTGGGTCAAAGCTAAAAAGTTCAGCCGTAATTTTTGGGGCGGCAATTCCAGAAGGTATTTCAGGTTTTGATTTCAGGTGGATAAAGGGCAGAAGCCTGGCATAATCTTCTTTTTTCAGGCTCCAGATCTTTTGAAAATCGGCAGGTTCCTGAAAACTCCCCCCCTTTTCGCGATAGTTACAGATGATATTGGCAACCTTTTCTGAGATGCCGAGCCGCACAAAATCATTGAAGGTAGCCGTATTCGGGTCGAAATTGAACAGCGCTTTGGAGGATCCTTCTGAAGTGTTTTTACCCGTTTCCAGTGCTATCCGGAAGGATTGGATTTCAGTTTGAAACGCTTTAAAGTCAGTGCTTTTGGCGGCTCGTAAATGGCGAGCTATTTCAGGGACCGCAAAAAATACAGCGGCAAGTAAAAAGAGGGCAAGGGTGCCGTTCCGCTCCGCGCGATTGAAGCGCAGGTAATTGAAGAAGTGTGTTTTCATATTGGTTGATTTTTTGAAAAATAAAATTATTCAGATCTTTAATGCTGCTTCCAAACCCAGGCTCCTATCCTCCGCACATCATGGTAGGCCCAGCCTTCCATCGCACACTCTTTACGCCAGCGTTCGGCTTGTCGGTAACTGTTGGACGCATCGAATACGACCAAAGTACAGGGGAAACGTTCCCGGCATTCAGCCACTGAAACGTTGGGGCTTTTAGACAATACCAAAACATCAACGGCGATTGCTTGAGTATTCCCTTTTTTTACCCAGCACACATCGTCTATCAGCGCCATTTTCTGATCAAAAAACTGAACAAAAGGCAAGTCGACCCATAAATTTGGGCTTGCAAAAGCGGTAGAATCTGACAATAAAATCCTCGTTTTTTTTCGCATACCGCATACCGTTCGGTTGGCTTGAGCCGCAAAATTTTCCTGTTTTTTTGTGAGCGTATCCGACAGTGAAATCGTCTGATCGCCCTCAAAAAAATCCATTAACCGGGCTTTATTCACGCTGTAGATCACAGTGGTATGCTGCACTTGTTTGTCCAGTACCATTGCCGTTCGGTATATGCCCAGTAGAAGCATCACCCCCGCAAAAGCGCCCAACCACCGCCCGCGTCTGGTTACCATGGCTGCGCCGAGGAGGAAAAGGCAAGTATATAAGGCGAATACGACCCAACCTGGAACCCATACATTCCGTACCACTCCACCCGGAATGCCCTGGATGGAAAAAATGATCTTATTCATCCACAAAAGCATGTAATACAATACCTTACCCAGCCAATCGGCTAGAATTTGTGAGCCCGAATCCAGCAATACCAGGATTGCGCCGCCCCATAAAAAAACCGCCCCTACGAAGACCACAACCCAGCCCGCCAACCAGAAATAGATCGGAAACTGATTGAAATAAAAAAGGGACAGCGGTAGGGTACCCAGCTGAGCAGCCACTCCAACGAGAAAAACCTGCAGCGGTTCGTCCAGCCAGCGCGACAAGGGCGGGAACATTTTGTAGAACCTTGGATAAAAAAACACCATGCCGATCACTGCGGCGTAGGAGAGTTGAAAGCCTACATTGAACAAGAAATAAGGATTGAAGATCAACAAAATAAAAGCCGAGGCAGCCAATACATTCCAAGCTGAGGCCTCCCGCCAGAATGCCTTTCCAAACATATATACGCTGAACATTACGGAGGCTCGAAGGACAGAAGCCGTAGCGCCTGTCAGGAAGGTAAAGGCCCAGATAGCAATCAGGGTCAGCGATATTTCAAAGAGCCGACCTTTTTTTCCGCGCAAGCGTAATTTGCTGATCAGAAACATCAGTCCGACATAAAGCATTCCAATATGCGTACCGGAAACAGCCAGGGCATGCATCGAACCTGTTTCGGCATAGGCGGTGCGCATTTCGTCTGAGAGATCGTCCGTGTAGCCTACCAACAGGGCTGAAGCTACCGCATATTCATCCTTAGTAGGAAAGTACCGCTGGAGAAGGATGAGCAGATTTTGCCGGTACTCATAGGCCTTTTTCCAGAGCAGGTAACCATTGTTTTCAGAAAGACGTAGTATCGAATCGGGCTTTACAAATGCTTGATGATGAATATTTTGAAAGTGGAGATAACACTTGTAATCAAAAGCATGCGGATTCTTCGGCGGTTCGGTGGGGAGTATAGTGGCCTGAAACCCCAGTCGATCACCATATCGGATACTGTCGGTAGCACAGGTAATATCCAGAAAAAGCATGAGATTTCCAGTCACAGTTTGCATGGAATCCTGCGAAGTGCCCATGGCTTCTACCTGAACAGGGACCTTCATTTTTGCTCCCCTGGAAGGTGCATCGTAAACAGTACCAATGATGTAGTGGCAGCTTTGGATTGTAGCGGCAAAATGCCCGGGCTGTCGGAGTTCGTTGTGGCTGACGATGTGGGAATAGCCAAAGCCAAAGAGCAGTACATGGATATATGCCCCAAATACCCAGCGAAAGCGGTACGCAAATTTTTGTACCGCGAGGAAAGTTCCTAAGGCTGCCCCGGCCATTAGCCCCCAACCCAGGCCCGGAACGGGGATTTCAAGCCAAGCTCCTAAGGCAAGACCTACAATAAAGGGAACGACAAAACGAAGGTAAGGAATACCATGCGGATTCATTTAGTGGGTTATTCTTGGGGGATGAAGCGGTTTACATTTGGTGAAAGCGTCTTCGGGGTCAACAAAAATACATTTTTATTTTGAAAAAACCAGCCGTGATGGAAAATTTTCTGTCCACCGGCTTCGAATAAAAATGATAAACGGGCTTCTGACACTTTTTAAGATATTAATAAACCACATAGGTCACATAGTTTTAAGCGTCTGCTGGACGCTTCCTATGTGGCCTATGTGGTTTATTTGAAAAGTGTCACTTCTTCACTTAACAAACTTTGCAGTAAACACCTCCGCACCTGAAGTCTGCACTTCTACAAAGTACAATCCGGTTGGCAACTGACTAACATCCAGATGTTCGCGGCAAATACCAGGCTGGATATTTTTTTGTTCTCCGTAAGATTGTGCGATCTGCCCGCTCGGAGTAATCACACTGACCCGGTAGTTTGCCTGCTCTGCAAGTTCAAATTGTATTTCTACAAAATCCTGCACTGGATTAGGGTTCAAACGCAGTGCTCCGGCAGTCTGACCATCAGGTATAAACGGCAGCGCAGAATTGATTAAACTGCTGTCTAGTAAAATATTCTCGTCGCCTGGTAGGTAGGTCATGTAAGCAAAATACACCAGCATCATTTCATCCGTAGTGGACTCGCCCTGAGTCACCGTCTGAGGTGGGAAATTGGGCTGTTCCGGATTATTTTCCGTGTTGTCGTACGTGGCGTATGCGTGGAGTTTGGTACCCAGCGGTATTTTTTGCACGTGTTGGAAGAAATAACTTCCCTGCCAGTGGAAGTCCCAGTCGTTGATCCGGATAAGTGGGATAGTGTCGTTTAACAGGGTTACACCATAGCTCACGATGCTGCGCCCTATGAGGTGCATGTGTGGCGCCACGCTGATTACGGAGACATTTGCTGGAACGGTAAATTTGGCGTGATAGGTTTTTACCTCGTTGGCCGGAATGTTCAGGGGACCATTTTCGAGTGATAGCGGGGTGTGGTTGAGAATGGGTGAGAGTTTTACTTCGCGAATTCCCTGATTTCCCGGGGTAAAAAAGAAATTCAAACGAGTCTGATCGCTCATGCCCGTTACTCCTTTTGGATAATGCATTTGCACGATGAGGTCGGCCCCAGGCTTCAATTTTACACCCATAAAAGGTGGCATAAGGGTCGTTCGCGAACCAGGCACCCAGGCGCCTACCAGCCTTGCACCATTCACACCTGGTCCTCCAAAATTCACATAACCAGGTACATTGGGCGTTTGGGCATCCAGTATTTTGGCTTGCCCGGTGGTGTCTTCGTAAATCAAAACGTGGTGCACTACAGCCAGGTTGCCAGGGATTGCTTCGAGGCCACGTAGGTAGGATACCTGGCTGAGTCCATTGGGGATTACGAAGCAGCGGTATTCATCGTCAGTGGCTGTCACGGTGTAAAAAGGGGTCATCAGCACATGGTCCGGGCTTCCCACCTCAGAGTCGGAACTGAATACGGGCTCTGGAGGAGCTTGCCCGAGATCACCAGAAGGTGCCCCCGCATCTACCCAATCGCTGATGCGTTGGATCTCGGTATCGCTTAGGCGAGTCTCATGGGCGTAGCTGCGATAACTGGGATCAGGTTTCCAGGGTGGCATGAGCCTTTCCGTAACCTGATACTGAATTTCATTCCGATTAATGGACGCATTTGGATATCCTATGAGTGAAAAAGGGGCGAGTCCACCATCGCGGTGGCATTTCGCGCATTTTTCATAGAGAATGGGGGCAATGTCTGTAGCCCAGTTGACACTTTGGGCCTGTAGACCGGTACAGGCAGCCAGAAGCAGGAGGAGGAGCGGGTGTTTTAGTTGCATAATTGTTTGCGTATGAAAGCTTTAAAATGTCCAATGTCCAACAAGGAATGTCCAATGTCCAAGGGGCTGCGCTGGGCTTGGCGTATGTTGTTTTCAAAAGTCAAAATACCAACCTGGACATTGGAAATTCCTTGTTGGACATTGGACATTTCCTAGGGATATTCCTTGTTCAAACCATCCTCACGTAGGGTGCCACAGCATCGATCCCAAAAGGTAAAATACAATCCATAGTTACCCTGGAATTTCTCATGGTGCAAGTTATGGTAAACAGCGGTATTAAGCCATTTCCCGAGAGGATGATGGAATAATTTAGCAGGAAATAACTCATAGCCCAGGTGCCCGTACACATTGAAGACCAGCATGACCGTCACAAAACCCAAAAAAGAGATCGGGTGGAGTGGCATTATGATCAGCAGGATCGGGATGATGCCTGCCTCCAGCACGGCCTCCAAAGGATGAAAAGCAAAGGCTGCCCAGGGCGAGGGATTCACGGAGCGGTGGTGTGTCAGGTGCATCCGCCGATAAAGATCAGGCTGATGCATCAGCCTGTGTATCCAGTAGAAATAAGTGTCGTGCACGAGCACCGTCAATGGAATACTCAACAGGAGCCAGCCAAGACCATATTGATCTATATTGGAATAAAACCGGGTGTATATATGAAAAGGAGTGCCCAGACATAGCCAGACCACCACGCCAAAGATCAGGGATGTGAGCGCTGAATAGCCAATTTCCCGCTGGTAATCCATAGGCGTTGGAAACCGCTGTTGGATTTTCAGATACAGCCAGTCCCTGCGTTTCCAGACATAAAAAATGAAATACGCAATGGCCGCAAATACCACATAGCGGCCAAAGATGACCAGGGGCACAAATAGCCATTGAAAAGATGAAAATTCCGTTGGGTTGAACATAGTGCAGTCGCTTGGATGGCACCGAAGGTAAATGGTTTAATACCATGTAAAAAACCCCGTATCGCAAAGAGCGATACAGGGTTAATGAAAACAATCTTCCTTCGTGCTTGCTAACCTCAGTTTTGTGTTTATCAGTTTTTGGGAGCAGGTTTAGCTGCTGGTGTGGGCGTATTCTTAGCTGCTGGTGCTGTGGCCTTAGCTGCTGGTGTAGTGGACTTCGGTTTGCTACTGCGGTGTTTGGTTTTTTTAGCAGGTGCTTTTGCTGTAGCAGGAGCTGCTTTAGTTGAAGCACGTGTTTTAGCTGGTGCTGTTTGCGTCGGTGCTTTAGCTGCAGTCGGGGCTGCTTTAGCTGCTGGAGCTGTTTGCGTCGGTGCTTTAGCAGTAGTCGGGGCTGTCTTAGCTGCTGGTGCTGTTTGCGTCGGTGCTTTGCTGGTGGTTGCAGCAGGCGAAGTTGCTTTTGCATTGTTAGTGCCTGCAGCTGGAGAAGTTTGAGCGAAAAGACCGATCGCGAAAAATGCTAGTCCTAAAGTGAATGCTACTTTTTTCATGTTGTTGAAAATGAGAAGTTTGTGTAATAATTTTTGTGCGTTATTATGACACAAAGATGCGGTGGCATTTCGCCGGTGCCAAGCGTAGCATTGGTGAAACGGGCATAGTGGCTGGTAAAGCAGGCCGAGCAGTTTTTTAACGATTTTCCATCCAGTGCAAAAAATCGCTGGACTTCGCTTTGCTCACCACAATGGACTCCTTTGTTTGGGCATTGAGCTTTAGTAACAGCTTCCGTGCGAAGTATTGTTCTACTTCCACGATCGCTTTGACATTTACCAGAAACTGCCGATTGGCTCTGTAAAATTGCTTTGCATCCAGCATGCTTTCCAATTCATCCAGGGTATGGTTGAGTATGAAGCGCCGGTTGTCGAAGGTGTGCAGGAATGTCACCTCGTGTTCAATGTAAAAATAGGCGATATCAGAGACCGCTATGGGCAGAAGTTTGTCCCGCTGAGACACCAAAAACGCAGTTTTAACGCTTGGTTGTCTTGCTTCACTAAGCAATTTGGACAGTTTTGCCTCGAGGCTGCCATCGCGCTTTTGGAAAAAATTTTCCAAAGCCCGCACTTTGTCTAAGGCCCGGCGCACCTGCTCGCGATCAAATGGTTTGAGAATATAATCCACCCCATTTACCTGAAAAGCACGCAATGCATGCTCATCAAAAGCGGTACAAAATACCACCGGGCATTCTACATTGATCTCTTCAAAAATATCAAAACTCAGCCCGTCAGCCAACTGGATATCAAAAAAGGCAAGATCTGGCATGGGATGGGTACGCAGCCAGGCAATGGCCCCTTCTACCGAATCAAGCGTGCCCAAAAACACGGCTCCCGGCAATAATTCCTGTATGGTCGCTTGCAGGTCAAGCGCAGTACGTTGTTCGTCTTCGACGATTAAGATTCTCATGTGTATGGGATAAGTGGCAGGCGAACAGTGAAATAAGCGTCTGTTTTTTCCACCTCGATCTCTTTTCCTGTGAGCGCCCGATATCGTTTTCGAATATTGTCGAGACCAATATGGCTGGATTCTTCCACCGATCGTTTAGGCTGGAGATTGTTGCGCACTACCAGGTAAGCCCCCTCTTGAAAAAGTTCGATTTGCAGGGGCTTTTCTGCACTTACTATATTGTGCTTGATACAATTTTCAACCAGCATCTGGAGGGTGAGTGGTGGTATAAAAATCTGGTTTTCTGAAGGCATTAGGCTTTGAATCAGCTGCAATTTGTCTTCAAAACGAGCTTTTAACATGAAAAAATAATTGTTTAGAACGACCAGTTCTTCCTCCAGCGTTGCTTTTTCTTTTTGGTTGCTCAACAACAAATTACGGTACAGATCAGAGAGTCGAACGATATACTCCTCCGATTTTGGATCATTGATCTTTACCATTGTTTTGAGAATATTCAGTGAATTGAACAGAAAATGTGGGTTCACCTGCTGTTTCAACGCTTCAAAATGCGCTACTGAGGTCTCCAACTTCAGGCGCTCGTTCTCCATTTGGGTCAAATAATATCTACGTAGCAAGTCCAGAAAGTAGATCACCAGCAATACAAAACTTGCGGTAATGGCTGCCCTGAATTCATTGGCGCCCTCCCGTTCTACATAGCCTTGTAAGTCATCATCAATGTGAAGTATCTGCAGCCGTTCATCGGCCCAAATGACGAGATAACTAAACAATAGTGTCGTCAGGATCCTGCCCAGGTGTGGCCAATGCGGTCTTGCTTTTTTAAAAAACCAGTTTTCCAGCAGTGGATACCCCACCAGATTATACCACCAGACCGCCAGAGTAAAGAAAAAACCAAATGCCAGTTCGCGGGCCATCACGCCTGGCTGTAGCCCCTGACGAAACCAGGCATTGGCAGGAAAAATGAGTCCTGCCATCGCTGCGCTCACAAACGCGGCGATCCAATAAGCCGTTTTTGAGCGTATCAGTGGTTTTTTCATATCCTAAATAATTCAATTCCCGTTTACCGGAACCATGATATCAGGGGCCGGTTTGGGCAAAGGCGACGGGGACATCGTTTCAAATGCCATGGCTGAAAGTATGGCCTGATGTAAAGCATCCGGATCTACAGCAGATCCATGACGAAGTGTTTTACGTAACTGAGTGAGTGCATCTATCGCACGATTGGCTCGTATGGCATGTGCACCACTCATTTTGCCTGTTTCGATTCTGAATGCAACAATACCCTTATCCAGTTGCGTCGCTGCAAAAATATATCGCCCTTCCGCTAATTGTTGCTCTGCAGCTGCAAAATGTATATGACTGTCAGGAGTGATTGCTTTTTGCCCGGTACTATTGGATGCTTCTTGGTCGCGCTCAGCTCC
>CANJPT010000005.1 GCA_947476195.1 Lewinellaceae bacterium
CATATCTTTTTTTTAAGCGCAAATCTCCATGACAAAAAAAAACTAAAAATAAATGGGGTTGGATGGAGGCTTACCCTGCTGGAGTGACGCTAGTGCCGCGCCCGGCCGTTAAGGTATCAATTGGGGAGGCAAATTTTTTCTTTATCAAGGCGTGAGAAGGGCGCAATGCGGGACATTTTAACCGACGAACAACGCAGAGAAAGGAAAAATTAGACCGCCATATTCACACCTTAATGGCCGGACGCGGCACTAGGTCAAAAAAAGAACCTGGCGCGGCGGGGTAGGTGCCTGGTTATGCTTGGGGAACACCTGACGGGCGGAAACCGATCAGAGCATTCAAAAAATTTACGTAACTGGTTAGCCTGATTCCAAAAATTGTTATCGGGCAATTGAAAATAGTTTATTTTTGTGTTTCAATGGAGCTACCCAACGACATAGCGAGTTGCCACCGGATAATTCTAGAGTTGGTATCGTTTGTTGATGGCATTAAGCCTCAACTACAAGGCTATGCTCAAAAGGTTGAACAATTGGAATCGCGGATGAAAGAATTGGAGGCGCAATTGCATCAGAACAGCCGAAACTCAAATTATCCGTCCTCGATGGACAAATTTAAGCCTAGGCCTGCCTTTCCTCGGCTCAAGGGAGGTAAGATTGGCGGCAAATCAGGTCATGAAGGCGGAACGCTCAAGATGGTGCCTGCGCCGGATGTGGTAAAAACGCATACACCTGAAGTCTGTGCCCGGTGCGGTCAAATACATGGTGCGGCAGCACATCAAACTGATATTTCCATATTGCCCTCGTTTCAAAATTGGGCTGTTCATGATTGTTGGTCTACTTATTTCAACTTCGCAGGATGCCAACATGCCGTTTGTGGCGCACATTTACTTCGGGAATTCACCGCACTTATAGAGTCGGGAAGCAAATGGGCCCTAAATTTCCACGCCTTTTTACTTGACCTATACGAACGCTCTGACAAAGGAAAGGCTGCGATTCAAACAAAAGAACGACCCAAGGTCCTTCGAAAATACCAACAGTTGCTCCAACAAGGTGATAAAGAAGAGCCGCCGCCGACACAAAAATCACGTGGCAAACCCAAGAAAACTAAAGGCCGAAACCTGTTTGACCGCCTGACCAAACATCAGAATACCGTGCTTGCTTTCGCTTTCCATGCAAAAGTACCCTTTACCAATAAACAGGCAGAAAGAGACATCAGGCCCACCAAGACCAAAATGAAGGTTAGTGGATGCTTCCGTACACAGTATGGAGCAGAAATCTATGCCCGTATCCAATCCTTTATCTCCACAGTCCGAAAAATCCAATTCAATCCTTTCAATGAACTCTATACCGTGTTATCTGGCGGTATCCCAGAGTATCGGGTCGCCGGAGGCTAACCAGTTACAAAATTAAATAAATCATGTTGCATAAATCACTCATTTTCTGTTTTTTCCTTTGCCTGAGCTCGCTCATGGCACAAAATGTCCCGCAGGCTTTTAAATACCAATCCGTTATCCGGGATGCTGCTGGTAACACAATGGCCAATCAAGCCGTTGGCATCCAATTCAAGTTGGCCCAATATGAGGGCGCTGATTTGCTTACCGTTTATATCGAAACCCATACCACTACCACCAGTAATATCGGTTTGATAAACCTCTCCGTTGGAAGAGGCACGCCAACCTTGGGCAATTTTAGCCAAACCGACTGGAGCAAGCCTACTTAGTTGAGCATTGCCGTTGACATAACAGGCGGTACCAACTACTTGGATCTGGGCGCGGCTGAGCTGCTCAGCGTACCCTACGCCCTGTACGCCGCCAACGCCGCCGGGGGCAGCGGCCTGCCCGCCGACGCAACAACGGGCGACCTGCTTTACTACGATGGCACAGCCTGGCAGCGCCTGCCCGCCGGAGCCGCCGGCACGGTACTCACTATGGGCGCTAACGGGCTGCCGGCCTGGAAAGAGTCTCTATTGGGCAGCCTGATAAAAGTGACGATGACCAACGGCGATGTGATTTACACCTCCCCGACGGATAATAGCACAGGTGTGCAATGGGGCGGTTTTGGAACCAACATTATGGCCTTGGCGGATATTACAAACGCGCCGGAGGCTAATATGGATTTCAACGGCGAAACCAATACGACAGCCATCGTGGTCCAATTGGGCACCAACCTCGGCTATGCCTACGCCGCCAAACTCTGCTCCGACCTGGAGGCCTACGGCTACGACGACTGGTACCTGCCGGCTCTCGGCGAACTCAATGAAATGTACAAAAAACTGGGCCCGGACGGCGGCAGCGGCCAAATAACAAGCGGTCTTTATTGGAGTTCTTCTGAGAGCAGTGATGGCTTTGCCTGGAGTCAGTACTTCGGTGTCGGCGATTATAACACCGTCAACTATAAGACTTACGGCAATCAGTGTCGGTGTGTCCGTAGATAATTAACAATTTAACCATTTATCTATTTTAATCATAGCGGGCAGCGCTCGAAATTTTTTTGAAATGGCCTTGTACCATACGTTGCCGGTATATAAGGATGTGTATGCGCTGATCCTGCTGATCTATGATGTGAAGAAGGAATTCCCCCGAGCGTACAAGTACACCTTGGGGCAGGATATGAAACGCGACGGGATGCAACTGGTGCGAAGCATTTATCGGGCCAATAAGATCCAGGAAAAAGTAGAGCATTTGCACCAGTTTCAGGACGATTTTGAGTTGTTGAAACTGGAAATACGCCTTTGTAACGACCTGCACCTGATCAATACCAAGCGGTACAGCGAACTGATCGTGCTGACCGAGGGCATTGGCAGGCAGGTGACCGGATGGCGGTAACCTGCGGGTAAACTGTCGGTCGGCGAGCAGTTATTTTAGTTTATCTCGATGGCCCACCCGCCATAGCTTTCATGCGAAGGCGGGTTAAACCGTGCTACAGGACGGCCTGCAAGCAGTCATGCTAGGGCTAAACGTTCATCCCCGAAAAATACACCTTCAGCATTATTCCAATGGCGTTTCGTTTTTAGGGGCGGTCGTCAAACCGGGAAGAATATACATCAAAAACCGAACGAAAGGCAATTTCTATGAGCGCATTCAACTACGGAATGAACGGATCGGGGAAAAGGAACGGCTAAGTGAGCAAGAATTGCAATCTTTGCAAAGCAGTATCAATTCCTACCTTGGCTTGATGAAGCACTACCGGACGTATTATATTCGCAGGAAAATGTTGCAGCGAACCTTGCGCGTGGAATACCTCAATCATTTTTATATCTCCGGGGGCTATTGCAAACTGGTTAGAACGAAACATCGCATCCGAGAAAAGGATGGGAAATGGCTTCCTGTTCAGAATCAGCCATGTTGGGAGGAGGTAGTGGCCCGGCGGCGCTGGTTGGCGGGAGTTTTTTTGAGGGATAATATATAGCATGGAACGTTACCACTGCCTCTCACGCCTCCTAAACGTCGGCACGTCTGCAGTGGTAACGTTCCATTCAACAATACAAAAAAAACCAAGAACGCCCCTTTCCTAGCCTTTCCGACCGTTTTTGACGGAAATTGCTACACAATTGACGGAAAAAGTCACTTATCATTTTACAATCTTGCACCCGATATCTTGGAGCACCCCTGAGCGGAAGGCACATGTAGCGCCCGCCATCAAGTGTTTTCACGTCATTTGATCAAAAGGAGTTCGCCGAAAATCCCCTCAAAGAGTAGGCAACACATTTCGAATATAAAAGGATGAAAAAAACGCTTTTGTTATTTCTCGGCCTGTTCTCTGCGGGCTGGTGCTACAGTCAATCCGCTTCACCATCCGTGATTGCCAGCAATGGCGACCACATCGATGCAGGCTCTTTCCAACTCGACTATACCGTGGGAGAGGTCATCATTGAAACGGTTTATGGCGATAGCCTGACCCTGACCCAGGGCTTCCATCAGCCAAATCTTCTGACTGCACCATCGAATGGTTCATCCACGGTAAGCTGCCCAGCCGCTGCGGTTAATCCTGGCGCTCCGTCGAACATTACGGATGCCTGTGGACGTACGGTGAGTGCAGTACTGGTTGGTCAGGATGCTCCAAGACCCGCGTGTGAAGGCACTGTGGTATGGCGTTACCGCTACACTGCCTGCGACGGCACGACGACAGCGGACTGGAGGTACATATACACGATTGATTACAGCGGTGTCCTGACGGCACCATCGAATGGTTCATCGACGGTAAGCTGCCCAGCCGCTGCGGTTAATCCTGGCGCTCCGTCGAATATTACAGATGCCTGTGGACGTACGGTAAGTGCGATACTGGTTGGTCAGGATGCCTCAACGCCTTCCTGCACGGTGTTATGGCGTTACCGCTACACAGCCTGTGACGGCTCGACGACAGCGGACTGGACGTACACATATACGATCGAGCGGCAGCCGTTTACGGATCCGACGGACGGCGGCAGCACGGTTGGACATCCTGACAATACGGATATATCGCCAGCATTACCTGTGGTTACAGATAACTGCGGCAATGTCTTAACGCCCGGAGTACCGGTTATCAGTCCTAAGCCCGCCTGCGGTGGTGCGCGTACGTACACCTATTTGTACACGGACTGTGAAGGGAATTTGCAAAACTGGGTATTCACCTATACAGTCACCTGTATATCTATTTCCGGCAAATTGATCTGGTCCAGAGATTTGTCCATCGGCGTGGGCAAGGGCACGGTGACCCTGCGCAATACGGCGAACAATGCGGTATTGGGCACCAAGCTTACTCCTGCCGATGGTCTCTACAAAGTAACAGCCAGCAACCTGGCGAATGGTGCTTTCAGCGTCAAACCGGTCAAGAATATGTTGGTTACCAATGGTCTGACCAGCGCGGATGTACTTCGGATCAGCCAGCATGTATTAGGATCCAATCGATTTACCGATCCGTTTGATCTGGTGGCTGCCGACGTGAATCGCAACAACACCGTATCCACGCAGGATGCATCGCTTTTGAATGCCGTCATCCTGGGCAATCCGCAGGCATTTTTACAGTTCAACACCTCCTGGCGTTTCATACCGGGTAACCATAAGTTACCGACCAACCCTGCGCCTGCGAAACCGCTGAACCCGGTACCTGCCGGCTTCTGGACGTTCCCGGAACAGTTGAATTATACTGGAATTAATTCCGATCAGATTGATTACGATTTTGTGGGCATCAAGTTGGGCGATGTCAATACGCCCAATGCCAATCCTGACAACCGCGGCTTAAAGCCCCTGATATGGAAAGTGGAAGATCAGGAATTGGCAGTTGGCAGCGATATTCTGGTATCGTTTAACGCAGAAGGGTTCAGGTATTTGGCTGCCTTGCAGTTTGCACTTGGTTTCAATACCGGGTATCTGGAATACAAAGGCGTGCAGACATCTGCACGGATGCCGCTGAATCAGACGCACTTCGGCGCCTATAATGCGGCGGCAGGCGAACTGCGCACATCCTGGTACTCCACGGCCACCGTTAGTTCGGTACGCAATGGCTTAACAGTATTCCAGCTTCAGTTCAAGGTATTGAAGGCTGGCGCAAAGCTGAGCGATGTGCTTTACCTGGATACGAACCTACTGCTGGCAGAAGCTTATTCGGAAGAGCTGGTGCCACGTGGAATCCTGTTGGAGTTCACTCAGGGTAGCAAATTACGGGATATTTCTGCGGAAACGACCGTCACTGCACAGGATAGATTGCTTCAGAACCAGCCCAATCCGTTTGGCACTTCTACGCAGATTTATTTTGAGTTGGGAGAAGCCTGCGAAGCAGTGTTGAGCGTATACGATGCTTCGGGCCGCTTGCTGTGGGAGGATCGCGCGTATCGTGAGGCCGGCCGCCACTCAGTGACCTACCGTTCTGCGGAAGGTCAGGCGCCCGGAATCCTGTACTACACGCTCCGCACGCCTGGCGCCACGCTGACGCAGAAGATGGTCATGGTACGTCAGGAGTAAAACGAATGTTTTTTTGATGGGATTATTCTTGCCGGGGTGACATTTTTAGTTACGCCGGCAGGATAGTTCCTGAAGGTACTTAGGATTTGACAGGTGTATGGAGCATAGGGCAGTTTGCCGGAAACTGCAGGCCGCCATTCATACTTGTGCACTCAGGCTTTATGTTCTTAGATCTGGACAATGATGGTACGCTGGAATACCCAGCAGCAGCAGAACACGTATGTAGTGCCTGAACTGCCGCTGGGTACCCCTCGCTAGCGCGAGGTTACTCCCGCCAAGAATCCGCCCAAATTCCAAGCCCAACGCACGCTGGCGCGGAAGCTTCAGCTTCGTGCCGAGTATTTCCGTCGGCTGTGCCGACAACACAAGGTGAATGCGTTAGTCTAAGGTAGGGTAATCGACATTGCCAAAAAACCAGCCACCATCCTCCTCGAATCCGGTCCATAATAATTGAACCTTAAAGATACCAGTGCCTTCAGCATAATTGCTCGCACTGCTATAAATCCAGTCTTCCGGATGTCTAACCCAGTTGGCTTCAACAGGATTGTTATGGATATAACGTCATTTCTGTATCACAACTGCTTCAGAATATAATTCAATTGGATAATTGTCATGTATCCAAACCTGATGTCTGGCGTTTTTCAGGTGCTTTCCAAAATATTGAAACAGATAGAGCAGCCACTCACGCCTGCTTTCCGGCGTTTGTTGTCGTTTAACAATTCCAGGATTTTTTTTGCTGTATGCGCCTTAAAATCTCGTAGAATGTCCTCCAACCTACGCGGGTCTTTTGCATTCGCTATAAAATGGATGTGATTTTTCATAAACACATAGCTCAATATCTGAAGTCCTTTACGTTCCTGGAAATACGAAAAGGATGTTTCATGGAATTTTTAAAAATACCGCTCCTATACTCCACTACCAAAAACAAAGGCCGTATGAATTCATTCTTTTTTCAGATCGAGGATTTTGATAGCGTTCAGGCCAATTTCTAATCATATAAAAATGCAAGCCCGGCTCCATAAAGCAACACTACCTTTACCTTCAAAAACATCCAACGCTACTTCTTCCATATCGCCTACCACGGGCTCAACTATCACGGCTGGCAGCGGCAGCCCAATGCATTGACCGTACAGGAAGTGCTGGAAGCCGCTTTGTTGAAGATCCTGAAAACGCCCACTTCGGTCAATGGCTGCGGCCGTACAGACGCCGGGGTGCATGCCAGCCAGTATTTTTTTCATGCAGACATGGCAAAAACTGCTGTGGAGGGACTGCTATTTAAGCTCAACCGTGCCCTGCCTCTGGATATCAGCGTTTTTGACGTCATTCCGGTCCACGATCGGGCCAATGCCCGTTTTGATGCAGTTCGGCGCAGCTATGATTATTTTATCCATCGACGAAAAGATCCTTTTTTGCAGGCGGGCAGTGCTTTGTATTCGGATATGGACCTGGATATTCCACTAATGAAAGCTGCGGTAGCTCTGCTGCCGCAATACGAGGATTATTACGCTTTTTGCAAGTCGCCGGCAAGCTTCAAACATACGATCTGCCGGATCAGCACCGCCCATTTGTGGGAAGATCAACGCGGAGAACGCCTTCGGTTTCAAATCAGCGCCAACCGGTTTTTGACGGGTATGATACGGATCATTGTAGGCCGCCTCCTGGAGATTGGCACCGGAAGAATGAGCCTGGAAGCTTTTGAAGCCCACTTACGCGACAAAAAGACACCGCGAATCATTACCGGGGCGCATCCTCAGGGACTTTATTTGTCGAAGGTGGTGTATCCTTACCTGGAATTGCCGCAAGGAGGGATATTTTCGGAGGTATTTGGGGAAGTGGGGACGGGATACTGGGTTTAAATCAGTAAGACCATGACATTGCCCAAAAATGGGTATATCTTCGTAGAATATACGCTCTGAACCTTAAAACTTTTTACTTTTACCTCACACTTTCAATAATGACAAATACCAAAGCTTTTGCCGCACAAAGTGCCACCGCTCCACTAGGCCCTTTTACGTTTGACAGAAGAGCCGTCGGACCGCGAGACGTTCAATTTGAGATCCTTTATTGTGGCGTTTGCCATTCAGACCTCCATCAGGTGCGCAACGAATGGAAAGGCTCCATTTACCCAATTGTTCCAGGCCATGAGATCGTGGGTCGTGTCACGGTGGTTGGCGAGCAGGTGACCAGATTTAAGATAGGCGATCTCGCCGGAGTAGGTTGTTTGGTAGATTCCTGTCGGGAATGCGATAATTGCAAAAGAGGATTAGAACAATTTTGCCGAAATGGGGCGATTGGCACCTACAATGCGAAAGACAAGCATACTGGTGGCGTCACTTATGGTGGATATTCCAAACAGATTGTTGTGGATGAATCCTTTGTGCTTCAGGTATCGGATAAACTTCCCTTGGAAACTGTAGCACCCCTGCTTTGCGCAGGCATTACCACTTATTCCCCGCTACGCCATTGGAAAGTCGGAAAAGGCCATAAAGTGGCCGTCTTAGGTCTGGGTGGATTAGGCCACATGGCCGTTAAATTTGCTGCTGCTTTTGGCGCAGAGGTAACCGTCTTAAGCACCTCCCCATCAAAAGAAAAAGATGCGCTACAATTGGGCGCCCACCATTTTGCCCTTACCAAAGACCCGGAACAGCTCAAAGCACTGGCTGATACGTTTGACTTTATCATCGATACCGTCTCTGCGCCCCATGATTACAGTCAAACCCTGAAACTGCTGAATACCGATGGCATCATCATCTGCGTGGGTATCCCTCCTAAACCCATAGAAATAGCAGGGTTCAGTCTGCTCAACAACCGGCGTAGCATTGCCGGATCTTCCATTGGCGGATTGGCTGAAACCCAGGAAATGCTGGATTATTGTGCCGAGCACCAGATCACTGCTGAGGTAGAGATCATCCAAATGTTGTACATCAACGACGCTTACGAACGGATGCTGAAAGGAGACGTGAAGTACCGTTTTGTGATCGATATGGCTACGCTATAAAAAATTTCTAAAATACGGTAATTTGGGCCCTCCTGATTTGCATCTGGCTTTGCACTTTCATTCAAAACAATCAAGATTTGAAGCAATTTTTACAGGCTGTTATGCTTTCTTTCCTCCTTCCAGGAGGCATGTCGGCTCAATCAGGCGCTTTGGGGGCCTGTACCAGTAACTGCCACGGCGCTTTGGGCGAAAATATTTACCCAAACGGAGATTTCGGCTACGGAATCCCCAATGTAGTTCCTGTCAATCCCGGACTGGCACCAGGATACATCTATCAAACGAATCCGCCTCCAAATGACGGGTATTATACCATCTCCAACAATACCACCCCTTGGGGTTGGTTTGCTGGTGATGTTTGGATCGACATCGAAGACAACGGACCGGAGCCCAATGGCTATATGATGGTCGTGAATGCCAGTTATCCACCAGGTCTGTTTTTCCAGAACACTGTGGCCGTTTGCGAGAATACCCTGTACGAGTTTTCGGTGGACGTGATCAATATTTTTGAATACCAATACACGCAATCCATCAAACCAAACCTCAGTTTTATGATCGAAAATGTGGCCTATTGCGAAACTGGCGACATTCCAATCGATGAGAAATGGCATACCCTGCGCTTTTCATTTACTACAGCACCCGGTCAAACCTCCTTGCTACTGGGTATGCGCAACAATGCCCCCGGTGGTTACGGGAATGACCTCGCCATAGACAACATATCTTTCCGTGCTTGTGGTCCAGAAATTCTGGCCCAGGATACCGTATGGTTTTGTGCCGGAAACAGTGCCCAGCTCCAGGTTCAAATGCACAATTCGCCCTTTACGTCGACCGTTTACCAATGGCAGCTCTTGACGAATGGTAATTGGGAGGACATCCCAGGCGCTGATTCGATCGCCTGGAATGTTCAAAATCCACAGGATGGAGCAGAATATCGGCTTTTAGTGGCATCCGGAGCACCCAATCTGGCTTTACCCAATTGCAGAGTGGCGTCTGAAGGGATCCGTCTGATGCAATTGCCTGCATTGGTGGTTATGGCTTCCGGAACAGATGCCGTTTGTTTCGGACAAAGTAACGCCACTGTGCTTGTACAAGCCTTGTCGGGCCAGGCCCCTTTCACCTATTTCTGGAGTAATAACAGCACGGACCATAGCCAAACAGATTTGTCGGCCGGAGATTATCAGGTCACCATTACAGATGCCATTGGATGCACCGCAGGGGCTGCGGTGACTGTATATGATGTCCCGCAGCTGATTTACAGTACGATTTCCTTACCCGTTTCCTGTTTTGGCCAATCAAACGGCCAGGCCATTGCCAGCGCAACGGGTGGAACATTTCCGTATACTTTTTCCTGGGAAAACGGTGCATCGGGAGATACTATACAAGGGCTTTCTGCAGGAAATTATCGCTTAACAATTTCCGATGCCAATGGCTGCACGCAGACCACATCAGCTACGATCACCACACCAACAGAATTGGACGCTACTGCAGTGGCCACAGCGGTGTCCTGTTTTGGCGGGACTGATGCCGGGTTGATTGCCTCAGCTAGTGGTGGCACCGGCCCCTATACCTTTATCTGGGACCTGGGACAAACGACACCGCAAATAGGCGGATTGATGGCAGGCACATACACTGCAACTGTCACAGATATGCTTGGTTGTTCAACCAGTGTTTCAGGCATTGTCGTTGAACCGCTTGCACTGACAACCAATACAAATGAAGGAATACCGTCCTGTTTTGGGGGAAATGACGCCCTGGCAACGGCTACAGCCTCAGGAGGAACAGGGCCTTATGCCTTCCAATGGAGCAGCGGACAAACCACAGCTCAGATATTAGGGCTGACTGCGGGCCTATACACCGTGACGGTCACCGACGCGCATGGTTGTTCGGCCACATCTTCAGGCAGTATCGGGACGCCTCCAGCCTTGACAATCGCCACTAGCGGAGGAACGACCGCCTGTTTTGGGGGAAATGACGCCCTGGCAACGGCTACAGCCTCAGGAGGAACAGGGCCTTATGCGTTCCTCTGGAGCAGCGGACAAACCACCGCTCAAATCGACGGATTGACGGCCGGAACCTATTCTTTAACCATCACAGACGCACATGGTTGTACTACCACGGCAACGAGTAATATTCAGGAACCCGGCTTATTGGTAGCAAACACACTGGCCGGCACGGTGCCATGTTTTGGCGAAAACGACGCCATAGCCAGTGCCAGCGTCTCTGGCGGAACCAGTCCCTATCATTTCCTATGGAGCAGCGGACAAACCACGGCTCAGATCGGCGGGCTGAATGCTGGAATCTATATGCTTACGGTAACGGATGCCCTTGGCTGTTCGACTGTTCAGTCGATTGCGGTAGACCAATCGTCCCTTCTGGTATCAACCGCCATTGCGGGAGAAACTACTTGTTTTAATGGGAACGACGGTGCCGTCTCGATTCAATCAAACGGTGGCCAGGCACCCTATCAATATCTGTGGAGTAATGGGCAAACTTCAATTGCCGTGAGCGGATTGTCGGCCGGCCCTTATTCAGTGACAACTATCGATGCACTGGGATGTACTGCCGTCAACACCCTTTGGGTGGAGCAGCCGACACCAGTAGCCATAATGGCCACTTCAGAAGCGGTTTCCTGCTTTGGTGGTACAAACGGAACCATTAAGACCATTGTAGGGGGTGGTACAGGACCTTATTCTATTGGATGGAGCAATGGTCAGAGCGGCATTATGGCCAATGGTTTGTCGGCCGGGACGTACACCCTGACCGCTACCGACGCAAATGGATGCACCACGACGTCCAGTGCCCAGGTGACAACGCCTGCAGCAATTCTGTCGAGTATTACGACACAAGATCCAGCCTGTTTTAGCAGCGCCAATGGTATGGCCACCCTCAACCTAAGCGGAGGAGTACCACCTTACAGCTACTTATGGCAAAATGGCCAAACAGGAGCCTCTGCCCAGCAACTTCATGCCGGTAGCTACCAGATTACTGCTACAGATGCTCATGGTTGCTTTTTGACGAGTTCTGTGACCCTTGGGCAACCCACGGAACTGGGCAGCAATGTCCAGGCTCTGGAAACCAATTGTTACGGTACAGCCACCGGCCAGGCTTGGGTCAGCCCAATTGGTGGAACACCACCCTATACATTTGCCTGGCAAAATGGTCAGACTACTGCTCAAATTAATGGACTGGCTTCGGGTTGGTACGGACTAAGCATTACCGATGCACACCAATGCCCAATGGTTGCACAGGTTTGGGTAGGACAACCGTCGCCGCTCCTGCTTGACCTACTTGGCCTGCCAGTTTCCTGCCTGGAACTGTCAGATGGAATGGCATCCGCCATCGCTTCAGGCGGCGTGGAGCCTTACCTTTTTGCATGGAGCAACGGCCAGTCAGGCCCGGAAATCTGGGCCCTGCCAATGGGCAACTATACTGTGACAGCGACGGATGCGCATGGTTGTACCGCAATAGCAGAGAAAATGGTAGAATCTGAGCTGCCCATCAAGGTAGATCTTGGACTGGATCTGACTTTTTTCCTTGGAGATGAGCTGGTATTGACGGCCCAAACCAATTTACCTACAAGCGAGATTCTCAATTACAGTTGGTCCGGAACAGGCGGAGCCCTACAATGTGCTGATTGTTTTCAATATCAGTTTGTTCCGCTGGAAAGCGGTTGCGAACGCGTACTTGTGACCCGCGTGAATGGTTGCCAGGCTTCGGATGAGGTATGCTTTAAACTCCGTCCCAGAAGGCATATTTATGTACCCAATGTGTTCCATCCGGACGAAAGTGGAGATAATGACTTTTTTACCATCTATTCAGATGTCTCCGTAAAGCAGATCCTTTATCTGCGAATTTACAGTCGATGGGGCGAGCAGCTCTTTCAGGCAAACAACATCCAAACCAATTATGAGCCTTCTGGTTGGGACGGCACTTTTCGCGGGCTACCGATGAACCCAGCAGTATTTGTCTGGGTCGCTGAGGTGGAGTTTATAGATGGGGAAGTGTTACTTTTGAAAGGAGATGTTACCCTGGTGCGCTAAGGATTGGTTTTATCCGTGAACCAATCAATTCAATTGACTGCATCAGTTTTTCATGCGGTACCTCAGCCGTATCCATTTGAAACGTAAGCCTGGTAATACCGCCCAAAGCTTCGGAATGCCGAAGAATTTTTGCTGCCACTTCTTCCGCACTGCCCACCAGCAAGGCGCCCCTTGGACCAGTTTGCGCTTCAAACCGTGCTCTGGTCATGGGTGCCCAACCACGCTCCTTACCCACCCGGGTCATCGCTTCCGCATATCCGGGATAAAAATCATCCATGGCTTCTTGTGTGGTATTCGCGACATAACCCAGTGAGTGCAACCCCACTTTCAATTGTTCCGGGCCATACCCTGCCTGTTCCCCTGCCTTTCGATAAAGATCGATTAAGGGCCTGAATTGGTGTGTTTCTCCACCGATTACTGCAACCATTAGCGGTAGTCCAAGGGTACCAGCCCGTATAAAGGATTCTGGGGTCCCCCCTACCCCAAGCCAAATCGGCATAGGTGTTTGTAAGGAGCGGGGATAAACTGGCTGATGTTTCAAAGGCGCGCGGAATTTGCCCGACCAGGTGACAAATTCATAATCCCGGATTTGAAGCAGCAGTTCGAGCTTCTCCGCAAACAACGCATCGTAATCCTCCAGTCGATAGCCAAATAAAGGAAAAGCTTCTATGAACGAACCGCGGCCAACCACCATTTCTGCCCGACCGCCGGAAATCAGATCCAGGGTGGCAAAGTTTTGATAAACCCGCACAGGATCGGCAGCACTCAGCACCGTCACCGCACTTGTCAGACGGATGCGCTGGGTACGCACTGCGGCAGCAGCCAGAATAAGCGTAGGGGCTGAATCCAGAAACCCTTTGCGGTGATGTTCTCCGATGCCAAAGATGTCCAGATCAGAACGATCAGCATGTTCAATCCTTGCCAGCAATTGTGCCAATGCATCGGAATCGCTGATTGTCCTGCTGGCATTGCCGCTCATCATGGCGGCAAAACTGTCTATTCCTATTTCCATAAATTTTAAAATGATAATTTGAATAAGAATGAATGAGTTGACGACCAAAATCAGATGCCGGATTGCTAAAAATTATCTGGCCCGTAAAAACCTATCGAACATTTTATTCAGGGTAAAAGTTTAGGCCTCTTGATATTTCAGCGCCTGTTCTGGAATTGAATTTTGGCCTGCAAGCGGCAAATGGTATTTCAGCCAAGGTTATCCCGAATGAAGCGGCCATCAGTTCTAACAATACTCGCCCCAATATTGCCTGACTGGTTTTACTTTTCGATTTATTCTCGGCGGCATCAATATAGAATTATATCTTTGTCATGGCGCTACGTTAATGCATTTTGTTTGTTGTAAAACAAAAACAACACAATAACGCCACTTTTTTATTCTGCAGCCTGCCTTCAAGGAGCCGTGGACCTACGTCATTTAAAAAACTAGAACTAAGTATGAATTATCGAAAACTGTTTTTTTGGTCTATTACCGTCGCGCTAGGCGGGTTTCTCTTCGGATTGGATACCGCGGTCATCTCTGGCTGCGAACGTACAATCCAAAAACTCTGGAATTTAAGCGACGCTATGACAGGCCAAATGGTAGCAATGGCACTTTATGGCACCATCATTGGAGCCATTTTCGGTGGCATGCCAGCAGAGCGCCTGGGCCGCAAACAAACCCTGTTTTGGATTGCTGTCTTGTACCTTTTATCTGCGGTAGGATCTGCCTTGTCGCCTGATGTAAACACCTTGATGTTGTTTCGCTTTATTGGCGGTTTGAGTATTGGGGCTTCTTCAGTGGTTGCACCGATGTATATCACAGAAATTTCACCCGCAGAAAAAAGAGGGCAACTTACAGCCTTATTTCAGTTCAATATCGTTTTTGGGATTCTGATAGCTTACCTTTCCAATTGGATCATTGGTACTGATAACGAAGAAGCATGGCGCTGGATGCTGGGTGTAGTAGCCATTCCATCACTACTCTTTGTGATTTTGATATTATTGATACCGGAAAGTCCTCGATGGCTCATTGTTAAAAAAGGACGGGTTGATGAAGCCCGACGTACCCTCGCCATCATCAATCCTGCCACAGCAGAATTTGAAATTGCTGCTATTCAAGCAGGCCAGAACGGGCCAGAAGGCAATAATGGTCGGTTATCAGACTTTTTCTCTGGAAAATATAGCGTTCCAATATTACTAGCATTCTTGTTTGCTTTCTTCAATCAGGTTTCAGGTATCAATGCGGTTATTTACTATGCCCCGAGAATATTCGAGGATGCTGGCATGGTTAGCAGTTCGGCATTACTTTCTTCCGTGGGAATCGGGGTTGTGAACCTCTTATTTACGATGATAGGGCTTGTACTAATTGACCGCAAAGGCAGGCGTTTTTTAATGTATATTGGCTCTATAGGCTATATTATTTCACTTTCCTTAGTTTCCTGGGCCTTTTTTACCGGTGCAGCCAAAGAAGGCTATATGGTAGCTATCCTATTGTTTGCCTTCATTGCAGCCCACGCCATTGGGCAGGGAGCCGTCATTTGGGTATTTATTTCTGAGGTATTTCCCAATCAGGTACGTGCCTGGGGCAATTCATTGGGCAGCAGTACCCACTGGGTTTTTGCCGCGCTTATTGCGGGCAATTTCCCTTGGTTCGCGGGTAAATTTGGTCAAGCATCTACTTTTGCTTTTTTCGCTGCAATGATGGTTTTTCAATTGATTTTTGTTTGGAAAATGATGCCGGAAACTAAAGGGGTTTCGTTGGAAGATATTGAAAAGCAAATGGTTAATCAATAATTAATGGATTGAAACTGGCCTTGAAAAATGAACTGATCCGCCCCATTTTTTCAAAACGCCCCCAGGTTTTGCTTTTATTTAATGGCTCAATGAAGCTAAAATAAACTTTTTATGAAGCAAAAAATAAATTCAATTTTGGGGGGCATTTGCTCCACATGCTGCCTCCTCTATGCTTGCCATGGCATGCAAAAAGCACCACGAACAACGATCGCCACTCCAGAAACGACGAGCACTTACTTGGAGCAACACCGGCCCCAATTCCACTTCTCCCCTCCAGCTATGTGGATGAATGACCCCAATGGTCTGGTCTTTTTTGAAGGTGAATACCATCTTTTTTACCAATATTATCCAGAGCGTAATGTGTGGGGTCCAATGCACTGGGGCCATGCGGTCAGTCGTGACCTGGTACATTGGGAACAACTCCCCATCGCACTCTATCCAGATTCACTGGGGTACATTTTTTCCGGCAGTGCAGCAGTTGATTGGAGCAATACAAGTGGCTTTGGTGAAAATGGCAAACCACCGCTCGTGGCGATGTTTACCCTGCACAACATGACCAGGGAAAAAGCTGGAAGAAAGGATGTCGAAAGTCAAGGCATTGCCTATAGCAACGACCGCGGCCGAACCTGGACTAAATACTCGGCAAACCCTGTACTTCCCAACACTGAAAATCAACGCGATTTTCGCGACCCCAAAATAGTCTGGCATGAAGCCTCTAAAAAGTGGATTGTGGTATTGGCGGTTGGAGATCACGCCGAATTTTGGAGCGCCCCTGATTTAATACACTGGACGCATTTGAGTGATTTTGGCAAAGAATACGGGGCCCATGGTGGGGTCTGGGAATGCCCAGACTTCTTTCCCATCAGGGTCGAAGGCACTTCCGAAACAAAATGGGTTTTGCTTCAAAATCTAAATCCTGGTGGCCCCAATGGTGGTTCATGCTTGCAGTATTTTGTCGGACAATTTGATGGAAAAACCTTTTCATTAGATCCTGACTTTGCCAAATCTGTCTCCAATGGAAATGGAATTTGGGTGGACTGGGGTAAAGACAACTACGCCGGCGTTACCTGGTCTGATCTGCCCAAATCTGATGGCCGGCGGCTGCTCCTGGGTTGGATGAGCAATTGGGAATATGCGCAGGAAGTTCCAACAGTAGCCTGGAGAAATGCCGCTACCCTTCCCAGAGAATTGGTTTTAACAAATACTTCCGAGGGTTATCGCTTTAAATGCAGACCCGTAAAAGAGCTCAAATCACTCCGAAAAAAATCATTTGAGCTGCCAAAAGGGGAAATAACAGAAAAAATTGACCTATCGGATAAACTCAAATTTTCTCCTGCTCAATCCGAATGGGTTTTAGAATTCAAACTTCCGGAAGACTTAACCCCTGCGGTCTCCTCTGTAGATCGGTTTAGGGGTTCCGTAGGTATCGAACTTTCCAATGCCAAAGGTGAAACCTACCGGATTGGTTACGATGGCAATAAAAATCAATTTTTTAGTGACCGAACCAAATCAGGCGACCACAGTTTCTCCAAAACGTTTGCGGCCGGAATCCACACTGCGCCCCGTATTTCTAAAGCCGGGGTCTTGCGCATTCACCTCTATTTCGACGTAGCTTCTGCTGAACTTTTTGCCGATGATGGATCAACGGTTATGACCGAATTGTACTTCCCTACTGAAATATTCAACCAGGCAAAGATTTTTGTTGAAGGCGAAAAGTTGACCCTGAGCAGCGGATCTATATATGCTTTAAGCAGAATTTGGAAGTAACTTTCAACGCCCTACTCAACTAAGCAGGAAAATTTGACGACCATATTCAACCCTGCATTTATATAAGCTTCAGAAATGATTCAACGCTTTCTACTCTTGTTTTTCCTTTTAGGCTGGACGGAATCTGTCCTTGCTCAAAAGATGGCCTATATCCCCAGTTACCTGTTGAATACCACCGATGTAAATGGCGCACAGTTTACCTGGAGTAAAACGGCCCAATCTGCCAACTTTACCCTGATATGGGGCAATACGGTGGGTACTAATCCGGTAAATTATCCCGACCCTGATCTGCGGTTCGATCCAGCGGCGATCCTTGATACCATGGAATATATCTATACTGCGTTCAAACAACTGGGCTTTGTCGACGATGCACCTGGCACCAAGCTCAGTCAGTACAAAGTTCCCGTGGTCATCTACAATACCTGGGGGGCGAACGGTTCACAGGGCTGGGCCAATGGTGGCGATGCAGACGGTGTGGTCGGGGCTTTTTGGGCACACCCCAATGCCATGCACGATGGCGGAGTAGCTGCGCATGAATTTGCCCACAGTTTGCAGGCACAATCCGTGATTGATTACCGGTCGGCCCACGGACTTGGTTATGTTTGGAACAACGCGGGTATCTTTTGGGAAACCCACGCCAATTTCATGCGAAACATATTGTACCCAAAATCGGTCTCGGCATGGGGCATGGATGTATACCACACCGAAACCTTTGGCGACTGGAAAAACACGTATGAAAATTACGAATTGCTGTTCGCCATCATGGAGTCAGAAGGCATTGATATGATCAATCGACTTTGGCGGGAATCATTCAGCGGAGAATATCCGCTACAAGCCTACAAGCGGCTGGCCGGATACAACCAAGCTGAATTGAACGATAGCCTGTTCCAATATGCCCGCCGAATGGCCACTTTTGATTTCAAATACAACAATGTCGGAAAATATTTCCGGCAATACCGGACGGAAGATCTATCCAACTACCTGTTTTCTATTCAGGCTTGTTACAGTATTTTGAAAAATGTACCCGGTGCAGTACATCGGTACGAGATCCCAATCGAATTGGCGCCAGAGGAATTTGCCTACAATGTAATCCCCTTATATCCGGAATCCGATAGCTGCGCAGTCATCATAAAATTTAAAGGACATACAGAAGCTAACACACATGCTGGCTGGCGCTATGGATTTGTGGCCGCCCATCCCAATGGTACCATTAGCCGATACAGTCCGACGTATTCGGAAAACACCCGAGAGATCAATTTTCGCCTGCAAGGTGATGAAGCCAAACTTTACCTGGTGGTCATGGGCGCTCCCTTTGATCAAATTACCACCAACACTACGAACGATACCTGGAAGGGGTATCCCAAACACTTCAGATACCCTTACGAACTAAACATCAGTGGCGCTGTGCCTGAAGGGTTTCAGGCGCCTGCCAATTTCAGGGCACAACTTAAATCCGGCGGACACTTGCACAGCAATGGCGGTGGCTGGATCCAAAACACGGCCACCGTTGCCAATACAGTATATGTTGGCCCCTCCGCAATGGTTTTGGGCGGTTCAAATCTGAGCGGACAAGTTCGCTTAGAAAATACAGCCCTCGTAAAAAATGCAACCTTAAGCGGTCAGGTGCGCATCTTAAACAATGCTTTTGTGGATGGTGGAACGTATAGCGGCAGTGCCATAGTGCAAGGACAAGGTTTTGCAGAGAATGTCACAATGACCAATAATGCGCTCATCGGAATGCGGGCCAAAGTGACCAATTACAAATTATCTGGTACGGTTGAAGTAGGTGGTGATGTGGTGGTGTACAATGAAACGGGAAACTGTAACAATGGTGTTTATTATCGGCTGACCAATTACTACGACAACAAACTGCTGGAATGCGATGGCCGGACAGCCAGTCACCAGGTGAATAAAGATGTCAACAGCACGTATGCATTGTTTTCCAATGAAACCATGGCAAGTCTATGCCAGTGTACGTATGAGACCTCCCCTATTTTGGTGGATTCTATAGCAATTTCACCTGTTTCCTGTCAAAATACATCAGCAGGCAGCGTATTGTTTTATATTTCAAAAAGCTGTGGCCCTTTCCAATATGCCTGGAGTAACGGCGCAGAAAGTGGAACGAATCTGAGTGGCCTATCGTCTGGCCAATATAAGTTTAGCATTACCGATGCTCTGGGGCGGCAGGTGATAGTTCCAATTGAAATTCTGGCAGCCCCGGTTTTAAATGCATCCGTTTCAAGGAGTAACTATGATTGTACCCTTGGCATTGGAGGGGAGGCCTATGTGGCGGTGCTCAGCGGTGCATGGCCGATCACTTATGCCTGGAACACTGGCGATAATGGGACCACCATAACAGATCTGGCTCCTGGTTGGTACGCAGTCACTACCACGGATGCGCAGGGCTGCACGTTTTCTGATTCTGTACAGGTAGGACTTTCAGGACAACTTAACACCTCCCTTCTGATCGCCCCCATCAGCTGCCATGACCAGTCTGACGGTTCCGCTGTATGCATACCGCTCAATGGAAAAGCACCTTACACCTGGCTTTGGAAAGGGGGTGAAACGTATAACCAAATTACAGCTCTCAGTTCTGGAGACTATGGCGTCACCCTCACAGATGTTTTTGGGTGTATGGATCAACAGCAATTCTCCATAACTGCACCCCAAGCCTTGAATTTGACGCTTCAAGGCCCAACGACGCTTTGCCCGATGCAGACAGGCACTATCAGCGCTACCGCAACGGGCGGCATTTTGCCTTATCAATTTGAATGGAGCAACAACCTTGCACCTGATACGCTAATCATAGTCCAGGGCAGTGGCTCATTTATGCTTACGGTAACGGATGCCCACGGTTGTACCCTTTCACAAGTTCTGGAAATTGCTCCGGGAGCACCACTTACATTGGCATCCGTTATTACGCCCATCCAATGTTTCGGTAGTGCAGACGGCACCGCTGCCATCCAGGCAATTAACGGCACGGCCCCTTTTCATTGGCTTTGGGCGTCCGGTCAGACGGATAGTTACCTGACCGATCTTTCCAGTGGCTTGTATGCCGCAACAGTCACGGATGCACTTGGATGTATCAATACCATACATGTAAGCCTGTCTGACCCATTACTACTTAGCTTACAAACTGACGCCCAGGAGGTTCGTTGTTTTGGTACAGCCGATGGTATGGCTTGGGTAGCTGTGAGTGGCGGTACTGCTGGGTATACCTACTTTTGGAACAATCAACAAGTGATGGATACCATCAAAGGGCTTACGGCAGGCACATATTCAGTTACGGTCAGCGACATGCATGGATGCAGTGCTGCCTCAACCGAAATTATCGTCCATAGCCCGTCTACTTTGAGCATTCAGGTAGATGCTCCAGCGATACTTTGCCCAGCGATGGAGGGCAAAACAACCGCCAATACTTACGGTGGGACCCCACCCTATTCCTATCAATGGAGTACCGGAGCAACGGGCACTGAACTAATCAGTATGGCTGGGCTGTATATCGTCTCAGTCACCGATACACACGACTGCCAGCAAACACAAGCCATTGACATACAAGAAGCTACACCCGTAACAATACTTACAACGATCCAGGCTGCTACATCAGCCTTTGCCTCCGATGGCGCGATTGAAGTGACTGATATTTCAGGCGATTTTCCGCCTTATAATTTCCTTTGGAGCAATGGAGCCACCAGCCAATCCATTGAAAATACTGCTCCTGGCGAATACACCCTGATCATTACTGATGCGGCTGGGTGCATCTGGGTCTTTACCCGGACAGTCAGCTTTGAATCTGCGGCGAAGGATCTGAGATCCTCTGACATAAAGGCACTTATTATACCAAACCCAAGTGCTGCTGTGGCGGAATTATCGCTGGAAATACCACAAGCTCAACATTTAACAATCCGTATTTCAGATGCCTATGGCCGGGTCTTGTACGCTAAAACTGATTTTTTCCAAAACAAGAAAGGAGTAGTTATCTTGCCCGGGAATTTTGTTGCGGGGCTGTATTGGGTGCGTGTGGTGGATGAAGCTGGAAAGGAGTTGGTAATTCGATGGTTGGTGATTTAATCATCCGTTAAGTGCCTAAAATCGCCCAAATGGGTAGGTGCTTAATCTTAAAACCCAGACTACTGGACATTTTCTAAAATCGAGACCTATAAGGTTTTCAAAAACCTTACAGGTCTGGGGACAAAACAAAAATGTCCAGTAGTATGCTTAAAAACAATCTTATCATGCAAAAGCATATTTTTCTTGTTGTTATTTGTTTCTTATTGACCGGGAAAATGATCGGGCAACAAAAGATAATGGGTTTTACGGCCGCTAATACTGTAAAGCAATTTGAATGGGAGACACAATTTGATGCCCAGCTAAATCCTAAAAACCTGGATACCTGGATGCAGTATATGACCTCCCATCCGCATCACGTAGGTTCTACGCAGGACAGGGCCAATGCTGAGTATATGCTGGCATTGTTTCAAAGTTGGGGTTTTGAAGCCAAAATTGAAACCTTTAACGTCTTATTTCCCACACCCAAAACACGTGTTTTAGAATTATTGGGAGACAAACCTTTCAAGGCTAAATTAGAAGAATCAGCCTTGAAAGCAGACAAAACAAGTGGCCAAAAATCAGAACAATTACCAAGTTACAATGCTTATTCAGCCGACGGAAATGTCACCGCTGAGTTGGTATTTGTCAATCGTGGCGTCCCTGCAGATTATGAGGAATTGGAAAGAATGGGCATCGATGTAAAAGGTAAAATTGTGATCGCAAAATATGGCGGTTCCTGGCGAGGTATCAAGCCTAAGGTTGCAGCAGAGCACGGCGCGATCGGTTGTATCATGTACTCCGATCCGGCAGACGATGGCTACGTACAGGGAGACGTATATCCGGAAGGTCCTTTCCGCCCACAGGATGGAGTTCAACGCGGCTCGGTGATGGATATGCCGGTTTATCCAGGTGATCCGTTGACACCTGATGTTGGCTCAGCTCCAACTGCAAAAAGGCTGAACATAAAAGACGCGATTACCCTCATGAAAATACCGGTATTGCCGATTTCATACGAAGATGCCCTTCCATTTTTAAAATCAATGGGTGGAGTCGTTGCACCGCCTTCATGGCGCGGTGGATTGCCTATCACGTACCATGTAGGCCCAAGTAGGAATAAAGTCCATTTGCAATTATCCTTTAATTGGGACATCAAACCGATTAATGATGTCATTGCCACCCTGAAAGGAAGTGAATATCCGGATGAATGGATCATCCGGGGCAATCACCACGATGGATGGGTCAATGGGGCTTCTGACCCGGTCAGTGGCCTGGTCGCGGAACTGGAGGAAGCAAGGTCAATCGGCGAATTGGCCAAAAAAGGCTTTAGACCTAGGCGAACAATGGTCTATTGCGCCTGGGATGGGGAGGAGCCTGGTTTGTTGGGTTCTACGGAATGGGTAGAACAACACCAGGAAGAACTGAAGCAAAAAGCCGTTGCTTATATTAATACCGATGGCAACGGACGCGGTTTTATCGGCGCCAGCGGCTCGCATACATTAGAAACCTTTTTCAATGAAATTGCGGATAGCGTAATGGACCCACAAATGCATATCAGCATTAAGGATCGCTTGTATGCGAAAACAATGGTAGATGCAGACAATAGTAATCGGATCAAAATGCAGGGCAATAAGCATATAAAACTTGAAGCACTTGGCGCAGGCTCTGACTACTCGCCATTCTTTCAACATCTTGGCATTAACTGTATGGATATTGGTTTCGGTGGGGAGGATAATGATGGACAATATCACTCTATTTATGATTCCTATGCCTTATTTACCCGATTTAAGGACCCAGGGTTCGCATACGGCGTGACACTATCTAAAACCGCAGGCAGAGTGATGATGCGAATGGCAAATGCAGATATTATCCCAATAGATTTCAATACTTTTTATAAGACTTTAAATGATTATTCCAATGATGTTAAGACGCTTTTAGACAATACCAGGGCTGGATCAGAAACACAAAATAAGATGCTCCAGGACAACTTATTTTCTTTAGCCAAAGACCCCAAAAAGGTTTATATTTTACCAGAAGAAAAAGATATCGTTCCGTTTCTAAACTTCAGTAGCTTGGACAATGCTTTGGCAGGCTTAAAATCTGCTTCGGAAGCGTTTCAGAAACTGTATGAAAAATCAACTCAATTATCGTTAGAAAAACAAGAGCAACTCAATGCGATCTTGTATAAAGCGGAAAGAAGCTTACTACTAAACCAAGGATTGCCCAGGCGTAGCTGGTACAAACATCAGATATATGCTCCTGGCTATTACACGGGTTACGGAGTAAAAACATTGCCGGGCATCAGGGAAGGAATCGAGGAAAGACATTGGAAAGAGGCACAGGAATATATTGAGGTTGTCGCAAAAACAGTTGTTGGTTATAACCATGAGATCCTTAGCGCGATGGAATTATTGAAATAAGCTCCAGTAAAAACCGCTTGGAAGGTTATCTTTGCTTTCTTTATTCTCATTTTAATCCACTCTCCAACCTACCCTATTTCTATTGTTTTCGCAGACACCAGGCAATGCAAAAATTTACATGGCTAGTCCTTTTGATCGTAATTTACTGTAAAAGTTTGGAGGCTCAAACGGATAATCCGACAGCCAATAAGCCTATTGTCGTAAACTGCTCCAGTACTTGCGCAGGCTCCCTGGGGGAGAACATTTTCCCCAACGGTGATTTTGGGATAGGAACAATTAATATCATACCTGTCAATCCGGATCCGGATATAGCATCAGGGTTTACGTATCAAACAAATCCTCCACCCAATGATGGCTATTATTGCATCAGCAACAATACCACTTATTGGGGTTCCTTCGCCAGTGTTTGGGTCGATACAGAGGATAATGGCCCGGAAACAAACGGGTATATGATGGTCGTAAACGCGAATTATCAACCAGGGCTTTTTTACCAAAAAACGGTGCCTGTTTGTGAAAACACGCCCTATGAATTCTCTATCGATGTAATCAATCTGATCGTAAGCAGCCAACCAGGCTTGATCCGTCCCAATATTTCCTTTCTAATCAGCGGCGTTGAAGTTTGTGAAACAGGAGATATTGCACCAGACGAAATATGGCATACGGTCCGCTTTTCGTTTATTAGTCCCCCCGGACAAAACAACATAGAATTTGCACTCCGCAACAATGCCCCGGGCGGTAATGGTAATGACCTGGCTATAGACAATATCTCCCTGCGGACTTGTGGGCCAGGGATTTCGGTACCTCCAACTGTTTCTTTCTGCGGTGCAGGCCCTTTGTCTATCCCTTCTACACTTGAGAACGCTCCCTACTCGACAGCCTACTATCTATGGCAGATCTTTACCAATGGAGCATGGGAAGATATTCCTAACTCCAATAATGATAGCCTGTCTCTGGCAAACCCTATAGATGGAAGTCTGATTCGCTTGATCGTAGCCAATTCGCCAAACAACCTTTCGATGCCTAATTGCAGGGTCGTTTCCTCAACGATACTATTGAAACAGGTGCCAGGTCTGGTCATTTCCACCTCAGCGCAGAACGTTTCCTGCTCGGGAGAATCTACTGGAGCGGTCTCTGCCGACGCGATCATGGGCACAGCTCCATATACCTTTTCCTGGAACATTGGATCAACCGCCTCCAATGTAAATAACCTGAGTTTTGGCACTTATCAGGTCACCATCACGGATGCATTGGGTTGTGCCGGGGTAGCATCCGTCAGCATTACAGAACCACCTTCCCTGACCACCACTACCGCCCATACGACCCTATCCTGTTTTGGAAATAATAATGCTTCGGCAGCAGTAACGGTTGCCGGCGGGGTGCTACCGTACCAATATTTATGGGATAATGGAGAAACCAATGCTGCACTTTCTGGCTTGGTGGCTGGGAATTATGAGGTTTCGGTGACGGATACTAACGGTTGCACGATTTCCAGCACAATCACCATTACAGAACCGCCACTCCTGACGGCCTTTGTGAACAAGACAGACGTTTCTTGTGTGGGAGGCGATAATGCTTCTGCTGTAGTGTCCGTGGCGGGTGGTGTTTCGCCTTACAACTATGCTTGGAGCAACGGGCAAACCAATGCAAACGTTTCCGGTTTAGTGACTGGAACTTACATAGTCACTGTAACTGACAATAACGCTTGCACAAAAGTTGACGCTGTAACTATAACAGAACCTTCCGCCCTGTTAAGCAGTACCACTTCGACCAACGTATCTTGTGCTGGAGGCAATAATGCTTCTGCTGTGGTATCCATGACGGGTGGCGTTTCACCGTATAACTTTGCCTGGAGCAACGGGCAAACCAATGCAAACGTTTCCGGTTTAGTGACTGGAACTTACATAGTCACTGTAACTGACAATAACGCTTGCACAAAAGTTGACGCTGTAACTATAACAGAACCTTCTGCATTATCAATCACTTCAAATACGACCAGTGTTTCTTGTTTTGGCGGGAACGATGCTGTTGCTTCGGCATCTGTGACAGGTGGTGTATCACCGTACAAATACCTTTGGAGCAACGGACAGACCAATGCAACAAATGCTGGTCTGAGCGCCGGAGTATATCTATTCACCATAACAGATGATCACGCTTGCACCGCTTCCGGCGCTGCAACTGTCATAGAGCCTGCGCTGCTAACGGGCATTATCAACAGCACCACCATTTCCTGTTTTGGTAACGCAACAGGCACTGCAAGCGCCTTAGTGGCAGGGGGAGCTTCTCCTTACACCTATGTATGGAGCAATGGCCAAACGAATGCTACTTTAAGTGACCTTAGCGCTGGAACTTATACTTATACAGCCACCGATACCAAGGGCTGCACGGTCAACGGAACCACGAACATTACGCAACCACCCCCACTTGCCCTCCAGACCAGCACTGGAGCGGTCGCCTGTCATGGTGATACAGATGCCTGGGCAAATGCTACCGTAACAGGGGGCCTTGATCCCTATCATTATCTATGGAGCAATGGTGGAACTGACAACTTGATCAACAACTTAGGGGCCGGTATTTTCAACCTTATGGTGACCGATAACAATGGTTGTAAGCTACCAGGCACTGTTACAATCAATCAACCTGCCGCAATTGCGCTAAGTACAAGTACCATACCAGTGTTGTGCTACGGGGATGCAAACGGCGCTGCATCGGTCCTTATAAACGGCGGAATTGCACCCTATCACTATCAGTGGAGCAATGGATCCACGACGCAGGCCAATCAAAACCTAATCGCAGGAGCGTACAGCATTACAGCAACAGATGCAAATGGTTGTACCTTAACAGCCCAAACCACCGTAGTTCAACCCGCCGCCCTTTCCAGCAATTATGGCGTAAACGACGTAGACTGCCATGGTAATTATAACGGTGAGATTAATGTAACTGTCGCTGGTGGCACATTGCCCTACCACTTCCTATGGAGTAACGGCTCCGTCACCCCTCAAATTGGAAACCTTGCCGGCGGAGTCTATAACCTCATTATTACAGATCAAAACAACTGTATATTGCCCATCACAGCACAGGTAAATGAACCGCCGCCTCTTATTTTACAGACAGCTAAAACAAATATTACCTGTTTTGGAGATAAGGATGGCACGTTAAGTTCAGTAGCCACCGGCGGTGTAATACCGTATGCGTATCATTGGAGCAGTGGACAAATGACTGCCGATATTCAGGACCTGGAGTCCGGAACATATACCATTCAGGTCACGGATGCCAATGGCTGCATCCTTTCAGCAACCGAATCTATGGCCGAACCGAACGTCCCGGTAGTCCATCTGGGCAACGACCTGCGAATCCATTTGGGCGATATTATTGAACTGGAAGCGATCATAAACTTACCCAGGTCCGAAGTCATGGATTATACCTGGTCCGGATCTGAAGACTCCTTACATTGTGCAGACTGTTTTACCTATAGCTTTCAGCCGACTGCTCCAGGGTGTCAACAGGTACTGGTCCGCACTAAAAAAGGTTGCATAGCGATAGACACCATCTGTTACAAGTTGTTCCCACATGTCCGGGTATATGCACCAAATGTCTTTAGTCCGGATGGAGATGGAGTCAACGATTTCTTTACCATTTTTTCAGACGAGGGGGTTAAAGAGATCCTAAGTCTTTCAATCTTCAATCGTTGGGGTGGTCAGATTTTTCAGGCTTACAATATCAAGACCAATGAAGAACCTTCGGGCTGGGACGGTACTTTTAAAGGCCAGTTAATGAACATAGATGTCTTTGTATGGACCGCCAGACTGGAATTTATTGACGGGCAAATAATAAATCTGAGTGGAGATGTCACCTTGGTGCGCTGATAATTATACTGCGAAATAATACGCTAACAAGCAATACATATCGCTGTCCCGAGTCAAATGCTACAATTCACCAAAATATTTTCAAAAATCCCTTACGTTTGCTGGCCACAAATCATCCAAAAAAATCCCATTTTATTCGATCCAGGATATTTATGAAAGAATCGAAACATTTTTTTCCAACCCAGACCAGTAAAGCCCCTTCAACCTTAAAAATTACCGACGAGGCAGAAGCCTGTGCCGCGGTGCTACTTGCTTGTCGGCGAGCCGATGAGATCAACGGTCCCGTAGGGACTGCAGCCTTTTTCTCAACAGTTAAGAGCCGGAATATCTTCATTGGGTATGACCCTCAGGTACTCATTGAAACGGCCGGGCGGTATTTTGAGCAGGCTGGCAGTTCAGCCGCCCTAATTGATGCAGCTATGGGCGCCATTCGGGAACAAACCCGGCTTCCGCTGTTTTACCACTGCCTGGATGTGATTCTGGCGGACGGCGTGGTGACGCCACAGGAACATAAGGTGTTTCAATACTTGACCGGTAGGTTTAAAGTAGAAGAAGAAATCGCATTTATTGCCATGGAGGTGTTGGTAGTTAAGAATCAATTGTGATCAGACCAAATTAACCTGTTCCTTAAAAAAGTGTTACAAAAAAACTTTTTCTCCAAACCCTTGTTTTTTAAAACAAATTGGTTTACCTTTATAGTCTCAAGCGCTATGGTATGTGTTAATCTCTGCTGAGCGTTATAATCCGTATCGTGCCACGCTTTACGTACGAATGAACCGATTTAGGATGCAAACATCTCTAACGAATGACTACGTCTGTCTGTTCCACAGTATTCGGTATCGTTACCTTCACAGGTATAATGTTCCTACCTATTTTTGTTCAATACCTGAAATATTAAAAAAACTTGGCAGGACTATTGCCATATGGGCAAAACATACACATTTCATCATTACCTCAACATATTTTTTTAAATTATGAGATCTGAGAAACAGTCACTTTTTATCCTGCTTTTTATCTGTACCACCGCCATTGCGTCCGCTCAGGTAACTACTGTACATCGGTACTCTCCTTCAAGTAGTTCAAAAACATCCCGAACATATTCCAATGAAAGAGACGACGCCTCTGACGCCGCCGCACGCCGTGTAAAAGCGCTCGCTAAAGTACAAGGCACTCCCTCTAAATCACTTGTTGCAAAAGGCCTTTCCCCAGCGCAATATAGTACAGATGGCCCTGCTCCTTTAGAGTATGTTAAGGCGCCCACTCCAGCTACTACATTTACTGTAAATGGAACGAATATGGAACGCAAGATTCGAAAAGGAGAAGGACAGGTTGGCAACTTGTTGTTCACTCCGATCATTGAGTTACATTATGTACAATTTGCGGTCTACTGCAAAGATACACCCGTTGACAAAGCGCCTGCCATTGAAGGCTTGATGCTATTGTGGCACGAGGGAACCAAATGCCCCGGCGGCGCAGAAGGGGCCTGTTACATCGTCAAAGGTTACAACACTGTAGACGATGCAAAGGCTGCAGTTCTTCAGTTCAAGACCAAAAAAATTGATTGCTGGTATAATCCTGCACTGACAGGAGCATCCGTAGAGGTGATTGGAATCAGGTCTTAATTATTTCAAATTTAAGTGCATAAACCTCGTAGATTTTAAAACCTACGAGGTTTATACCCTTAAATTTGAAATCAAATCTATTCCTTGACAAATTTCTGTGTCTCCATTCCGATTCTAAGGATATAGCTTCCGGGCAATAGCCTTGCCGTGGATACCTGAAACACAGGTTGCAGGATCTTCTCCCGCTGAATGATTCTGCCATGCATATCCAATACCCACATCTCTTGTCCAAGCCACTCGGTGCCTACCGAAATATTCAGGTCGCCAGGCGTTGGATTGGGATATATCTCCCAAGGCGCTGCTTCTCCATTCAACAGGATAGTCCCTACGTTCATGTTGCTGCTGGCAATGGTCTTGGAGAAATAGATATTCATCCTTCCTGTGCGGGTATCCCCCCAAAGTGTATAAAGTGTATCAGCCAAATAGGTACAACTCATAAAATCATTCCCGCTCTGGATCAGCACCGAGTCAAAAGACACAAACTGGCTACTTAGTTTCTGATTTTTGGAAAAGGTCTGCCCATTGTCACTACTCGTGGCATAATAAAAATCATAGCCTGCATTCCAGAATCCATTTGCATTGGCATCGCGTCGGTCGCGCCAGGTAACAGCCAGTTTCCCTTGTCCATTGTAAGCTGCCCATACCATATCCTGGGCTTTTCCATTGGCTACAGGGTCATCGTTCACACGTACGGGGCTGCTCCAGGTTTGTCCGCCGTTATTGCTGTGTAAAGCCAGAATATCTGCGTCTCCATTCATCATACTGGGCAAAAAGAAGGCCATTTGGTTGCTATCGGCCGGATTTGCGAGCAAGCGATAGCCATTTTTGAAATTGGTGTCCATGGGCATGGTTGCAGCGGCCATCACAGTTGAATAGTCAAATGTTTGACCTTTATTCTTCGAACTTGCCAGATAGAAAGCAGGAAGGGTGTTTTGACTCACGACATAACTCGGATAAACAGCGCAAAATTTCCCGTTTCGGGTGGTCGCAGGCGCGGCCATGGGCTGTGCGATCAGATTGCCCACCAGATGTGTGCCGCCATCCACGTTCGCGATGGGCGTCCAGTTGTGCCCGCCATCTGAAGAGGCCTTAAAGTAATTGCGATTGGGTGGGAAAACCCAGGGCGCTGGCTTACTCGTGATGTAAAGCGTGCCGGCATTGGGGGTGTCTGATTGGTCTACCACCAGCCAGGGGCGATCGAAGGGCCGCTTGTTTGGAACATCATAGGCATCAAAAGCTTTAGAAGGCGTATCCCAATTCAAGCCGCCATTCAGGGAGCGGGCCACATAAATACCACCGCTGTCTGGCAATTGCCGGTAATCAATATAGGCAAGGTATAGCAATCCGTTTTTGTCGAATACCATGGATTCATCTGCAGAGCCAAAGCTCGTGCTGAAATGGGGAAGCGTTTTAACTGCACTCCATGAATTACCACCGTCAAAACTTGCACGGGTTTTGATCGCAACCCTGAACGCTCCGCCTGAAAATTTTAAACCCATCCAGGCGGCCACCAGGTTCTGAGGGTTGGTCGGGTTGATCGCCAGATAGGGTTCGCCATCAAATACGATCCCGTTGCTGATATTGGTATTGGTTGTCTGTGATTTAGCCACATGCAACGATATGAGGAAAGACAGACAGAAGAGAAACTTATTCATACCTAATTGGGTTGTTTAAATAATCCAGGCATTTACAGCTTGTTCTAAGAACCTAAACAAGGATCAGTAGTTTAATGTGATATCCAGATTTCTAAAAATAAAGCAGCAAAGCGACAATATTATGAAAATGTTGACCTTTGTAATTCAGCCAAACCTACCATAACTATGTGTGGCCGCTACGCATTCGCGCCCAAACCTAAGCAGCGCAAAGCCCTCGAAAAGACGGTAGCAGTACCGACGGAGCTGGAACTCCGTTTAAACATTGCGCCCACGCAGGTGGCTTATGTCATTGCAAATATCCTGCCGACTCAATTACAACGCATGGAATGGGGACTCGTGCCGCATTGGAGTACCGACGGTAAAAACACAGGCAAACTGATCAACGCCAGGGCCGAAGGTATTGCAGAAAAACCCTCTTTTCGCGAGCCTATCCATTCCAAACGCTGCCTCGTACCTGCTGATAGCTTTTATGAGTGGCGTAAGTCGTCGGAGGGGCGAAAAATTCCTTATAGAATATTTCTACAAAACGAGGACCTGCTCTACCTGGCGGGTATTTGGGACGAGTGGAAACAGGGAAACAAGGTCAAGCGTACCTTTTCCATCATCACCACCACGCCCAATCTCGAAATGTCGGACTTACACGATCGGATGCCCGTCATTTTGACAGATGCTGCATCACAACGGCTTTGGTTATCACCTTTGCCATTGAATGAAGTGCTTGCGCTGCTCCACCCGCCAGACGATGGATTACTTTCGATGTACCCTGTTTCGGAAAAACTCAATAAGGCAGGGTACGAGGGGACCCATTTGCAGGAACCGGTAGCGGAGGAACTGAGGTTATTTTGAGCAATAAAGTGATCCTAACAGCACGAAAAGGATTAATTTTGCAGCCCATACCGCCTTGGAAACGGGTCGCGGCGGACTTTTCAACGAATCTATCCAGGTAATTTGGCAGGAATAGAAAAAAGCAGTGGCAAACATCCTCCCCGCTATCATATCGCCTAAAGAAGCTGTCCAAACTGCCTACCGCCTGCTTCTTGAATACGAAATCGTGGTCATCATGTACAAGATCAGCAATGAAGAGGAGCATCTAAAGCAGTTTATGGACTGGAAATTGCCACTTTTTCGCAAAAAATCGATAAAAAACTCAAAAAATGCGACGAATCCTCATCAAAGCCATCGGCCTGGGGCTCAATCTATGGGGACTGCTAACTCCCCGGCTGGCTGCCAATACGATGGCGAAGACCTTCTCCAAGCCACCCAAGTATCCGCTGCGTCCAAAAGTACAGGATTTTTTAGCCATGGCCCGACAGATTCACCACGAACTTGCCGGACAAAACATCGTGGAATACCACTGGGGCCCTACAGGAGCGCCGTTGGTATTGCTGAGTTACGGCTGGGGCGCCAACGCCGGCCGCTGGCGGCATTATGTGCCCGAACTGATAGAGGCTGGTTACCACGTATTGGCTTACGATCCGCCCGGACACGGACTTGCCCCTTCGGGCACGTTGAACATTCCGCCCAACTCCGCAATTATCTGCGCATTACTGGAATACTACGGCCCTGCGCATGCCATCGTCGGGCATTCTTTTGGCGGCGGAAGCTACGTAAATGCCTTAAATAATCTGCCCCACAACCTACACCCACGTAGAATGGTGCTCATGGGTTCTTTCAGTTTTGCAATGGGTATTTTCCAGGTATACAAGAAATGCCTGGGAATCTGGTCGCCACTGTACAGGCGAATGATACGCGAATTCGAAAAACACAACGGAAATTCCATTGATCACTATGATTTTGCCCTGATGACCGCTGGCTTCTCACATATTGAAGGCCTGCTGGCACATGACCCCAGCGACCCCGTGACGCCCTATGCAGAATCGTGCCGCTACCACACTTTTTGGACTGGAAGTTATTTATACAGTCCATCAGAAGGCGGCCACCACCTCGGCACAGCAGGTATCACCCGGGCTATCCTGCGATTTATCCAAAGTGGGGAAGTCCCGGCCGAAGCAGAACGGGAGGAGCAGTCTTTGGTAGCGGGACATGACTTGGGGCTGCCTTTGGTGGGGTTGTAGGTGAATCTTTTATGCACAGAACCCAGGCTTCCGAAAGCTTTGTATAGCGGTCATTCAACGGGTTCTTAAATTGGGAACCACACCAGGAACGCGGGCAGAGACTTTTTATCGCAAATCGGGTTGGATCGAGGTTGGCAGGCAGGGGAAAGGAGAAGTTAAATTTGAGATGCGTTATGAGACCTGGAAAGGAATGAAGATGCCGTAATATTTAAGGCGGCATTTTCCCGCCTCGCCCAACCGCCCCCTTGCCAAACCGATCCCGGATCTTATCCATCGCCTCCAACAAGCGCGATTCCTTTTCTGTATCATCAAACAGGTTGAGCTGACTGGAGCCCTGCACCAATTCACTAAAGCGAACACCCACGAGACGGATCGCTTGGCGGCGTTCGTACAAGCGGTCGAACAAACCTACCGTGTGCTCCACCAGCGAGCCATCCTGAGCTGTGTAAGAGATCCTTGCTTGTTTGGTGAAGGTGTTGAAATCCGCATAGCGCAGTTTTACGGTGACGCAGGCCGTGAGTTTTCCAAGTGTGCGCAGTTGATAGGCCAGCTGCGCCGTTTGTTTTCGAATCTCATCGTGTAGAAAACGCATGTCAATAGTATCGGTGTGAAAGGTACGTTCGGTAGAAATAGAATCCTGCTCTCGATAAGGCACTACCGGACTGTCGTCTTCTCCGTTGGCTTTTTTCCACATAATTAGACCGTGTTTGCCAAATTCCCGCTGCAAGAGTCGTGGAGGCACTTCGCTCAGAACCTGGCAGGTCCGCACACCCATCAAGGAAAGGCGGCGTTCAGTTTCCCTGCCAATCGAAGGGATCTTACCCACAGACAACGGAGCAAGAAAATTCTTTTCGGTGCCAGCCTGAATTAGTTTGGTCCCGTTGGGCTTGGCCTCGCTGGTGCCCACTTTCGATACCGTTTTGTTTACCGATAGCCCGAGTGAAAGGGGCAATCCCGTTTCCTTGATGATAAGCTGTCGCAATTCAGTGCTCCATTTCCAACAGCCAATGTATTTGTCCATGCCTGATAGATCAAGGTAAAACTCGTCGATCGAGGCCTGTTCATACAAGGGTGCCTGATCTTCGATCACGGACCGCACCAGCGCAGAGTGCTTGGAATAGGTTTCCATATCGCCGCGCATTACCAAGGCGTCCGGGCATAATTGAAGGGCCTGTCGCATAGGCATGGCCGAGCGTATGCCAAATGCGCGAGCTTCGTAACTGCAGGACGCCACCACGCCTCGGTTGCTGCTCCCGCCAATAAGCAGAGGCTTTCCACGCAGGCTGTCGTTGCGCAGCTGTTCCACCGCGACGAAAAAAGCGTCGAGGTCGAGGTGGAGGATAGAGCGATTAAAGAGGTTCATGATTTACGATTGGATTTGCAATGGAGTGATTTTCGATTTTGAGGGCATAGAATACATTTGGACTAATATGGGCGAAGGTTTTCAAGAAAGTATGACATGCCCAAAAATCGTTATTTAGAGATCATTAAATCTCCTTCCAAGACCGAAGATCATGTAATCGGATATCGTAAATCCCTACCCTCCATATCTCCCATCCACCCGATACGCCAAACGCTCCATCTCACTCACCTCCAGACTCACAAACCCAAAGTCAGCCGTAAGCCGTCCACGGATCCGATACACTCCACGTCCCCTAAAAGGCGTTTTTTTAACCTGATCCGGAAAATGTACCGTGTCAAAAAAACGTCCCTCGATGTCAAGCCAGGTACCAAATTGCATGAGTTCGCCCTTGACGGTGCGCGTGTCTTTCCGGCAGACGTAGTAGCCTGTCATGGTAACTAGTTTATGAATATGCGCACCCATTTCACGAGCCAAGATGCCGGGAGGCTCGGCTTTGACCGTGTCTTCCAGCAACTCAAAAGGCGAACAAAGCGGAAAACCCAGCAATTCCAGTTCGTCGAAGGTCTGATCGAAAGGACCGTCTTCAAGGGTAGGCAGATGATAGGTATCTGCCTCATCTGTAAAGAGCAAGTTGGCACCCATACCGCTTTCCGGGGTCAGCACACGGCTTTTTTCCCATAACAACTCGCTCTTTTTCAGCCCCGTAAACCGAAACGCTCCGATACGAATGAGAAGGTCCAATTGCGTTGGGGCGATATGGATGCGCCGCACAAAATCCTCCAGGGATTTAAATTCACCGAACTCATTCCGTCGCTGCTCAAGGTCTTGTATGAGTTGCGACTCCAGTCCACGAACGTGGATCATACCGAGATAAACGTCTTTGCCCTGTATACGCGTCAGATTCTGACTATGGTTGATGCAGGGTGCGTGAACCGTTGCACCACACATACGCGCCTCATGTACGTAAAACTCTGTACTGTAAAACCCACCAAAATTATTAATCACCGCTACCATGAATTCCAGCGGATAATAGGTTTTTAGATACAGACTCTGGAACGATTCCACTGCGAAACTCGCCGAGTGCGCCTTACAAAATGAGTAACCGCCAAAACTTTCCAATTGCCGCCATACTTCCTTGCTGAGTTCGTCGGGATAACGCCGGGCCGCGCAGTTGTCAAAAAACTTTTGCTTCAAGCGGGCGAACGCCTCCGAGGAGCGTTTTTTGCCCGTCATCATACGCCGCATTACATCAGCCTCATCCAGCCCCAGCCCGGCAAAATGGTGCAGAATTTTCATCACATCCTCCTGATATACCATCACACCGAAGGTTTCGGAGAGATGTTCTTTGAATACGGGATGGAGGTACTCAAAACCATTCGGTTGATGAAAACGCTGAATATAGGCGCGCATCATGCCGGAACTGGCCACGCCTGGCCGGATAATGCTACTGGCAGCCACGAGATGTACATAGTTGTCGCAGCTAAGCCGGCGCAACAACCCGCGCATCGCCGGACTTTCGATGTAAAAACAACCCATGCACCGGCTGCTGCGCAACTGGGCACGCACCCGTTCGTCGGTCTTTAGCTTTTCCACCTCGTGTACGTTCACCGCCTTGCCCTGGTTTTCGCGCACCAGATCCACACAGTCTTTTATGTGGCCCAAGCCCCGCTGACTCAAAATATCAAATTTGTGAAAACCCCATTCCTCCGCTGCATACATGTCAAAATGGGTAATGGGAAAACCTTTGGGCATCATTTGCAGGGCTGTGGCATGACTCAGCGGCTTTTCGGAAATGATGACCCCGCCGGCGTGAATGGAGAGGTAGTTGGGAAAATCTACCAGCATTTCGCCGAAGCGCAGAATATGTTTGGCCCAGGGATGGAGGACGGTTGACGGTACACGGTCTACGGTTGACGGTACACGGTCTACGGTTGACTGTATACGGTCTACGGTTGACGGTACACGGTCTACGGTGGATGGTACACGGTCTACGGTGGATGGCGGACGAGATACGGTCGGCAATGCCACTTCCAGTGTGCCTCGTTCTTCGTCAGAGGCGGCGCCGTGTACCGTCAACCGTGTACCGTCAACCGTAGACCGTCCACCCCACTCCCAGGTGCCCGGAGTAGTAGTTTGCCAATGATCCAGAATAGCCTCAATGTCTGCTGGCGGAAGGCCAAACACCTTACCCAGTTCACGGATCACTGCGGCGTGTTGAAAGGTGCTGTAAGTGGCGAGTAAAGCCGTGTGTTCGCGCCCATAACGTTTGAAGATATAGTCGGTCACGTCGTCGCGCTCATCCCAGGAAAAGTCTATGTCGAAATCAGGCGGGGAACTGCGCTGCGGATTGATAAAGCGTTCAAAGTAAAGGTCAAGTTCGAGCGGCTCCACATCCGTAATGTACAGGCAATACGCCACGATGGAATTGGCGCCGCTGCCCCGTCCTATATGATGATACCCGGCTGATTCTGCATAGCGTACAATATCCCAGGTAATGAGAAAATAGGTAGCAAAATCCATTTCACCGATCACATTCAGCTCCTTGCGCACGCGCTCCTGTGCACGACGATGATTGGGCCCGTAACGACGCTGACAGCCGTTTTCGGCGAGTTTAGTCAGTAGATTGAGGTCACCGTCCTTGGTACCCATAAATGCTCGGCGGTTGAGCTGTAGACCCGTTTCAAATTGAATACTGCAGGCATCCAGCACGCGGCGGGTATTCTGCAAGATTTTAGGCTGGTTTTGAAAAGGCTCCAGTACCGGCGTTTCCGTCCGAAAGTACTCGTCTGCCTGAGCGATGGCAACACCTTCCAATTTGGTCACCAGCGTGTTGGCGTCCATCGCACGCAGCAGTTTATGAAGTCTGTGCCCTTCGGCATCCAGAAACGTGATGGGCTGCCAGAGCACCAGCCGCTCCGGGCGATGCCGCCAGTTGGAAAAAACCAATTTGTTCGCCTCCGATGGACGGATGCCGATCAATTCATTCGGACGAAACATCTCCAGCGGTTTTACCTCCCGGTCGTACACGACAAACACATCGTCCAGGGGTGGCGGCACGGCAGGCAGAGCTTTGCCGCTCAGGGAATGTTCCGTCAGGAAGGCGCAGAGCGCTGCCCAACCGGCATTGTTGCGGGCAATTCCGGTGAAAAGAAACCGGTGTTTCTCGTCGCGAAATTCAATGCCCAGCACGGGTTTGATCTTATGGGTTTTGCAGGCGCGCACAAAAGCAAGTGCCGCAGACGTGTTGTTGATGTCTGTCAGCACCAGGGTTTTCACCCCCTGCGCGGCAGCTGCCTCCACCAATTGTTGGGGCGACAAGGTGCCATAGCGCAGGCTAAAGAAGGAGTGCGCGTTAAGGTACATGGACCGACGCGGAGTGGTTTGAACGATGAAATGAATAGACTTGCTGCGGTGAGGATTTTCACCGGTCGAAGGCGGGCTGTTTCAGTCGCTTTTTGAAATGTAAGGCAGTGCAAAAGTAAACCAGATATTGGTTGGATGCCTACAAATAAAACAAATAATTTTAAAATTAATTCTTTTCGCAGCGTTTGCGTAATGAGGCGGTGACTTGGAGTCACCGCCTCACTCGGCTCAGGTAAAGAACAAAAGTTCCTTAGCCAAATTCTGATTGCATAAAGTACCCTTTCGCAGGCCTGCAAAATCAGGCGCTGACGAATATACCCAATCCTCAGGTCTGGCGACAAGCTTGGCTTCCACCGGGTTGATATGAATGTAATTAAAGCAGGCAAGCCCATACAACTCCCGGTTTTGTAACACTTTGCCATAATTGACATGGCTTGGGGGCAGCCTCACATCTTCCCAACCGTCTTTGGCTTTGGTTTCTTTGCGGAATAAAGAACCTGATCTGTTTTCCTGAATATTGATCGCTCTTGTGTAAGATCGAAGCAGTATAGCAATTGAGTCGTTGAGGTTTCGTCGTCGCGGTGTAGTGAGGCGGTGACTTGGAGTCACCGCCTCACTTGCGTCAGTTATCTCCTGCTCCAGCTTGCGTACATACATCAGCCAGTGAAAGTGGTTGGGCATCAGGCAATAGCACAATATATCGCCATAAGGGAGCAAGTAGTCACGCATCTTTTTCAAGAAAAACAAGTAGTTCTCATCCTTGAAAAATATTTGCTGGCGATTGTTGCCTTGGTTATAAATGTGAAAAACAGTATTTTCGCTGAAGTGCATGTGATGTATTATTTCTGTAGTGAGGCGGTGACTTGGAGTCACCGCCTCACTATTCAATTCAAATTTTCTAAAGCAAAACAAAAATAAACAATATATTTTAATATGCCATTTTTAAAATAAATAATTTTAAAAATAATTTCCGAAATAAGGGCCCTTCATTAAAAAAGTCACAAAAAAAGGGAGGCGTTGCCGCCCCCCAGTGGATGTTTTCACAACGAACAAAAATTCTTATTGTGAATTGCTTCAAATTATGGTTCAAATTGTTGAGGACCAATGCGAAAGTAGAATTTGAAAGCAATTCACAACATAAAACCCCGAGACAAAAATTATCAGTAAAACGCTGCCAATCCCTACCCCATCCCATGTTTCTGATTTAACGTGACATTCTCCAAAGTCCATTCCAAACGGCCCTCAAACGGCGCTTTTCGCTCGGTACAATGTTCCAAAGGGCACACCCGGCAAGAGTTAGGTGGCACACAACCATCCGTATGAACAAACATTTCCAGAGACTGCTGAAACTCCGCTGCAATAAGGCTTTCCAGGGCACTGACCTCTTCATGGGCTTGATTCACATTGAAATACCAGGGCACTGTAATGTGACAATCGAGGTGAAGAATGGGACCATATTTAATGACGCGGAGGTTATGCAGATCTATCCAGGCTTCGCGTTTTTGCTGATTGAAGGCTACAATGAGTCGTTGTAAAAGTTCGGCATCCGCTTCATCCGTCAGTCCGGCCACTGTTTTTCGGATGATCTTCCCGCCTTCTACAATAATGAATACGGCAAAAATCATGGCCACGGCGCTGTCGATCCAGACGATACCCGTGAGACGAAGGAGTAATAAGCCTCCTACAATACCCAAGGTTGTCCAGGTATCCGAGTGAAGGTGCTTGCCACTGGCTTCTAAGGCCATGGAATGATGCTTCCGTGCGGTACTTATGGCCCACCAACCCAGTCCATAATTGATAAGTGCAGTCGAAGATACGATAAGGATGCCTGTGCTCAACTGGCCGAGCACATGGGGATGCAGCAGATTGATCAGGGCTTCATAAACAATGATCAAACCTGCTACCAGGATCAAAATTCCCTCGAAGGACGCAGAAATAAGCTCGATCTTGCCGTGGCCATACGGATGGTTGTCATCGCGGGGCTTGGCGGCCAGACGCAAGCTATAGAGGCCGGTAAAGCCCGTTACAACATTCACTGTACTTTCCAGGGCATCGGTCAGCACAGCTACCGAGTTGGTCAGGAAATAAGCCGCCACTTTTAGGGCAAACAGGATAATGGACGTAATGACCACCCATTGCTGGACGCGGACAGTAGCTGAAGTTTTAGTCATAGTTCATAGTTCGTACATCATAGTTCATACATCATACATAAACTACTCCCAATAAGTCGGCTGGATCTGTTCCACATAAGGCAAACACGCCAACTGAAATAAAATGCGTTGGTAATCTTTCTGATGTGTATTACCAATAATAAGCCACTGGTTTTTCACACAGCCTACCCTACCCTTTCCAGCATTTTTCCGGGCAGTGGAGTCTGTTTTTCGCACCTGCCGCCAGTATTTCTCTTCGGCAGGGATACAGAATTCGTAGTTTACTACTACCTTCCCCTTTACCGGGCCGGATAAGCCCTCCGCATCTATTTGTTTAAAATCCAGCTTTATTTTTTGCCAGGCATCTGGGTTTTCCGGCTGTTTTGGGGACCTACAGGCAACTAAAACAACCATTAAGGCTAAAATTCCGGCGCGATTCATAGCGGTTTAATATTTTGCGCCAAAATACGCCGTATTAACCAATTGAGCACCCCAACAGATCATCCTTTCATTAGACAAACAAATCTTCAACCATCATTCATTGTGAACTCACGTCGCTCCTTTCTTCAAAATACCCTACTGGGCGGCCTTGCCGCTGGCACTGCCGACTTTTGGGCCAGAAACCTTCCCGTTTTTGATAAGCCCGACAAAAATGCCTTCCCGGTTGTTATCGCCACCTGGGGCCCCAACCTGAAAGCAAATGCAGCAGCCTGGGAAGTTCTTTCCAAAGGCGGATATGCGCTGGATGCAGTGGAAGCTGGCGTGCGTATACCGGAAGCCGACCCCCTCGATACCAGTGTAGGCTACGGTGGCTTTCCCGACCGCGACGGCCATGTGACGCTCGATGCCTGCATCATGAACGAACATGGCATGGCGGGGTCGGTCTCTTTTTTAGAACACATCATGCACCCCATTAGTGTGGCACGACTGGTAATGGAGAAGACGCCCCATGTCATGCTTGTAGGAGATGGGGCACTCCAGTTTGCCTTGAGTCAAGGCTTCAAAAAAGAAGATCTACTCACAGAAGTAGCCAAGAAAGCCTGGGAAAGTTGGAAAATAGAATCCAAATACAAACCTATTATCAACGTGGAGCGCCATGATACCATCGGCATGGTGGCGATCGATTCCCAGCAGCGTATCGCTGGTGCTTGCACCACCAGTGGCGCAGCATTCAAGATGCATGGACGGGTAGGCGACAGTCCAATCATCGGGGCAGGGATGTTCGTAGACAATGAAGTCGGCGGAGCAGCAAGTACCGGTTTGGGCGAAATGGTGCTTCGTACGCTGGGTAGTTTCCTCGTAGTAGAAGAAATGCGACGCGGCGCCCACCCACAAAAAGCCGCCGAAACAGCTGTGAAACGGATTGCGCGCAAGTACGCCAAGCTATGTGAAGAAGCTCAGGTCGGGTTTATTGCAGTGGATAAACGAGGCCGGTTTGGGGGATTTGCCATTCATCCGGGTTTTAATTATGTGGTTTATCAAGGCGGGGAGAACAAGGTATACGAGTCCGCGAGCTTTTTGGCGAAATAAATGTCCAAAAAATGTCGAATATGTAATGTTCAAGTCATTGCTGCGCTTGGAATTCGTTTTTGTCTAACGCAATAAGTTCACGATGAGTGATTAAGAGCTTGCTCCGGAGCTGGATATTGGACATTTTTTATTTGACATTCGATATTTCATATAATCTCTTTACCCAAATTTGCGTTTAAGAGCTTGTTCGGGATTTTGGACCGAGGCGAAAACGAGCAAATTTTGTTTCAATTGAGGCAAAATTTGCAGCCTCAGTCGGGTGCCTAAGGCGAAAACTTTAACGAAAAGTCAAACAAAACTTACCGGTTGTAGCCCGCGAACCCCAAAATCCCGAACAAGATCTAAGCAAGCGTAGTCCATCCTTACTCAAATACTATTTACCTACCATGTTGCGATCGGCCCTCCTTTTTCTCCTTTTTTATGTTGTGGAAACCAGTCTGTTTTCACAAGCCCACGCGGACTGCCGAAATGCAATAGATGTTTGTGATAAAAAGAAAATGAACATCAATTCCGCTTCAGGCGAAGGATTCAATCGTACGGAGGCTGATTTTATTGCGTGTTTTGTGAGCAGCAAAAACAATGGACAGGCGGAAGAAAATTCTACCTGGTTGAAGTTTGAGATCGCAGAAAGTGGCACCCTTTCTTTTACCCTGACTCCGCACAAAATTGGCGACGACCTTGATTTTGTGGTGTATCGCTCCATAAACGGCAGTTGCGAAAACATGAAGATTGTGCGCTGCAATGCTGCCGGCGACTCTGCTCATCTGGTTTATCGAAGCAAATGTCTGGGCAAAACCGGCCTCCGAAACGGCGAAACAGACACCAGCGAAGACGCTGGTTGTGCCGATTTAGACGACAATGCCTGGCTTGCCCCGCTTAATGTGCTCAAAGGAGAAAAGTACATGCTCTTAGTTAGTAACGTGACCTCCAAAGGACCCGGGTTCGATATTGACTTAGGCGGCACTGCAATGTTACCCTGCGAAAAGAACAAGCCCATTGCAGCGGTGAAACCAAAACAGGCAGCCCATAAGCCTGCTACAAGCACCATTGCCTCATCCAAGCCTGCCCCCGAAAGTATTGGTGGGCGCAAAGTAGTGGTCGGCGACGAAGTGAAAGTGAAAAGCCACACCATCAAGGTCAAACTTTGGGATAGCCAGGTACAAGACGGCGACATCATATCGGTCTATATCGACGACAAAAAAGTGATCGACCATATCTACCTGTTGCTGAAGCCACAGGAATTTGAGCTCGAACTGCCCGATGGAAAAGAACACTATCTGACCGTGTTCGCGGATGATTTTGGGAAAGCGGAGCCCAATACAGCCATGTTACTCATCAACGATGGGGTACGCGAGCAGACCATTGACCTCGTAGCTGGACGCAGCAAGCAGGAGAGCGTGAAGATCATTCGGGAGTGAGCGTTAGATCACCCCTAATATCCCCAACAGTACCTCATTCAAATTTTGGATTGAGAGCGGCAAATTCCAGGCATCTTTATTGCGCGGTTCCACACGATTAGAAATGCTGCGAATCTCAATAAATGGCACTCCGGAAGCGAGGCATGCGTAAAAAAACGCTGCGCCTTCCATGCTCTCCACTTGTACGTTTGGATATTTTGTGCTGATCTTTTGAATTGAACCCTCGGAGCCGTGCACCTTGTTCACGGTCAACCCCTGACAACTGCGAAGATCCGGAATGGGCGGCTGGGGATTGAAAAACAAGGACTGAGGCAAAAAGCCCAATTCAGCCAGGTCAGTAAAACGACCATCAGGCTCTTCCACACCAAGGTCGCCAAAGCATTCACTGACGATCTGTACTACTTCGCCCAACTTCAATTCGGAATCAAAAGCCCCTGAAATACCTGCATTTATGGCCCAATCGGGTCGCTGTTGCGTAAAACAATTCCCAAGATGAAATGCAGTAGCCGTCATGCCAATGCCTGTTACAAGGGTTTGAACGACCAGACCTTCCTTTTCAAAAACACCTGCTGATTTTTGCTGAAAATTAGCTTCGAGCCAGGCAAACGTTGGCGCAATTTCAAAAGGGGTGGCGGCTACAAGGAGAATATGCATGTTGAACGATAGAGGATGAACGAAGCTGCGAATGTACTCCGGAAGTTCGTTTCAAGAAGCTGTTGACTTGTCATATCGCAACTGGACCTTACCTTCACCGCTTCAAAACGCAATAAGATGAAAAAAGAATGGTTTGAGGAATGGTTTGATTCACCTTATTATCACCTGCTTTACAAAAGCCGAGACGAAAATGAAGCCAAAATTGCGCTCGATAATTTGTTGCGAGCCCTTGACCTTTCGCCTGGCAGTAAGGTGCTGGATCTGGCTTGTGGGAAAGGCCGGCATTCGCGTTGTCTTGCTGAGAAAGGTTTTCAAGTCACCGGACTGGATATTTCCCCGGCAAGTATTACTTACGCCCGAACCTTTGAGGAAAGTAATCTGGAGTTTTATCAGCATGACATGCGCAAATCCTTTAGAATTAATTATTTTGATGCGGTGATGAACATGTTCACAAGCTTTGGTTATTTCCAAAGAGATGCAGATCATTTGCTAGTCTTACAAAATGTAGCTAAGGATCTGCGTCCGGGTGGGCTGTTTCTACTTGATTTTTTCAATGCAAACTTTGTGCGCCAACATCTGACACCCTCAGAATTAAAAACAGTGGATAATCTGAATTTTTCCCTCAAAAGATGGTTGCACGAAGGGTATATTTTCAAATCTGTGGAGTTTCAAGCAGACGGGCGCTTGTTTCAGTATCAAGAAAAGGTACGCCTTTTTGAACTGGCCGATTTTAAAACCCTGATTGAGTCGGCAGGCCTTCGGTTGCGTCAAACCTATGGGGACTATGATCTTACCGCCTTCGATCAAAAAAACTCCAAACGCCTGATCCTCATTACAGAAAAACCCTGATAATCATGCTCGAAACGCTTCAACATTGGGACGCTGCCTTTTTCCAATTCATCAATGGCAGCTTGAGTAACCCGGTCTTTGACACGGTTCTTCCATGGTTTCGGGAGAAATGGTTTTGGACGCCCGTATATCTTTTTGTGGTGGCCTTTACGGTAATCAATTTTCCAAGTCGTGGCTGGATCATCCTTTTTGGCCTTGTGTTGGCAGTAGGTCTATCAGATTTCACAAGTAGTTCTATTGTAAAGAAATCAGTGCAACGGCTGCGTCCATGCAATGATCCGGAAATGTTTGAAAAAATTCAATCCAGAGCCCCTTGTGGCGGCGGCTACAGTTTCACTTCCAGCCATGCGGCCAACCATTTTGCGGTAGCTGTTTTTCTGATCGGCGTATTTGGAGGGCTGGCTCGTTGGTTTCGCCCTTTAGCGCTTACATGGGCAGGCCTAATCGCCTTTGCTCAGGTGTATGTGGGCGTGCATTACCCCGGTGATGTTCTTTTCGGAGCAGCCCTGGGATCTACTATTGGTTGGTGGACGGCGTACACCTGGCATCGGTGGTTTTTAATATAACAACGTGATACCAGACTACTGGACATTTTGATAATGGACATTGGACTTGCACCCTAAAAACTTAAAAATCATGCCTTTTCCAGATCGCGTCTAAGGTTAAATGTTAAAATATCGGGTAATTTTGCGTGATACACTTCTTTTCCTTGATGTTCGTTATATAACCCAAGGCAAAAGATACTTAATTTTTTATCCTAAAAAATGACGCTTTGTAATTTTCGGCTTGGTTTTTGAAATTGTTAAATTAATTCGGATTCAATTTAATCTATGTCATTGAAATTCATCCTTTTTTATGAAACATCTCTTTAAATTTTCATTGCTTTTTTGCACGTTTTTGCTGGCCTCTAAAGCTACAGCTCAAACCTTAAAAGCCTTGGATAATTCATTAAATGCAGGTAAAGTTGAATGGCTAGACCGCCAGATTACGACAGGTACTGTACCTTTTGGCCAACCTGTATCCCGTGAATACCGGGTGAAGAACATTAGCAGCGAAAACCTAATGATCCTGCAAGTGAAAAGCAGTTGCCACTGCACCGCCACCGAGTGGGATCACAATCCGATAGAACCTGGAAAAATAGGCATCATCAAAGTTATCTACGACGGCCAGCGGGAAGGTGATTTTTATCGCATCGTTTCCGTGATTACCAATTTTGACTCGTTGCAGTCAATACCGCTCGCACTGGTAGGGAAAGTGGACAAGATGCCTGAGCCAAATACAGGAAATTAAGGCTATTTATCTGCGCTTCCCAGAATTGAGCCGTCCTGTGGCCTTGAGCCGCAGGACGGGTTTCTTTTTGTGCGCCCGGCACGGGCGCTAACTCGGCGGTGCAAGTCCGCCACACGCTTGGCAGCGAGGAGTGTTAGCCAAAGACAAGGGTGTCTACCGCGAGGTGGAATCTGAAGGAAGCCGGCGGCAAAACCCTGGCCCGACGAACAGAAACCACATATAAGGCCATTTTGCGCGGGTGAGTTTGCAAAACAAAACGAAGCCCTACCGCTGCCCGGAGCGCAAGGTGGTAAATGTGGCGGGTAGATGGGGTGAAGGTTAGGGTTCTTACCCGGGGAGATCTGCGTTGGCCGGAGGCGGAGGTACGCGCGAGTGCCAAGGCACAAGGCGGCAGAAGTCAGCAGAGGCCATAGTACCTCAAGGTTTTTTTTGAGGGAAGGGCTGAACATTATGGTACGCAGTTTTACCACAAGATTAAATCCCTAATTCTGAGGTGCCTGTTATTATTCAGGTATTTATTCCTGTACCGGAAAGCGTATCTTGCGACTTCTTTTCAACTGTACAACAAGTGCTATGGACTTGATATTTACTAATTTACCTACCATCTTCATCACCGCTTTTTTTGCCATTCTTTTTCTCCAGTCAGGGCTTGACAAAGTGATGAACTATCAGGGCAATTTACATTACTTTCGTGCCCAATTCAAAAACAGTCCCTTAGCTGGCAGTGTTTCGCTGCTTTTACCCACTATTACGTTCCTCGAAACACTTACTGGAATTGTTTCTGCTTGGGCTTTTTTGCAGACCTTGTTAACCGGACAGAGCGGTTCAGCTATTTTCAGTCCTGCCTTGGCAGGAACTTCACTTTTAGGCTTGTTTTTTGGGCAGCGCATGGCGAAGGATTATGGAGGTGCCGCATCTTTAGTACCCTATTTTTTGGTAGTACTGTTGGGCTTATGGATGATCAAATTATGATTTTTGAATTTTTTTTTGTAGAAACTGAAGTGTTGCGTACATTCGGCCTTTGAAAGCAACTCTAACGAACATAATTAGGTAACATTTAATCTTCTTTTAATCTTTCGCACCGTATGCGTATTCAATTTACCTTGACTTGCCAAAAAGGAACTGTTATTCCAATTAACTATCAATCAGAGATTTCCAATTGGGTCTTCAGTGTCCTTGCGAAAGCCAATCCTGAAATGTCTGCCTGGGCACAAAAGCGCGGGTATGACTTTCCTTCCCGGACCTTCAAACTCTTCACGTTCAGCCCTTTAGCCATCTATCCATATGAAATGGATCAGGTTCGGCAAGAGTTTAAACTTCAGGGGAATCAGGTCAAGCTCACTTTTTCAGCCTATATAGACCCTGCTTTTGAGCAGCATATCATTCACCTTTTCCGGCAGATGCCGCTCACATTAGGCATACTTGATGGCCAACCCGGGCGTTTTGAGGTGAAGCACTGGCAGGTGATTCCGCATCCGAATTTTAAAGAAGTCATGCAGTTCAAGGCTAGTTCGCCTATTTCTGTCACCAATGTGGATGATGAGAAGCCGATACCAAATCCTTACCTGATGCCCGATAACCCAGACTATGACGTAAGTTTTTTTACCCACACCGTACGTCGATTCAAAGCAGCTAACCAATATAAATCGCTGGCCTCCTTAAAGTTAATTGATGCTTCTTATGCCATGCATTTCCGATTATATGGCCAATCAAAATCAAGGCTAATTCACTTGAAACCCAATACAGATGGCATTCAGCAGTTGCGTGGTTTCGTCTATGACTTTGAAGTCGCAATGTCCCAACCACTTTTAGAATTTTGCTATTACGCGGGCTTCGGTGAATATCCTCAGTTGGGCTTCGGCTATGTCGAACTCAGAGAGCCTGAAAAGGAAAAGAGTCATGGGGGCGGTGGCCAGCAATATGGCAACAATCAAAGCCAGCCCCCCAAAAGGAACTACAACTAAACGCTTATTTCTTATTTGCAGACCTTGAGGTAAGTTCCTGTTTCCCAATTAAATTCGTAGCGTTCAACCATATTGGCTGGCAAAGCACGGTTTACATCTTTGTCTGGCTGAGTACCTTGTGTGACCAAGTCAAAATCCCACCAGCCTGTAACCGTTTCTACCACTTGCAGTAATTGGATAGATTTGTCAAATGAATAGGTGCGCTGAAAATCCCCTCCCAACACACCTTTATTGTCTTCATGAACGACGAGATTGAATACTTTTTCCATGTCTTCTAAATTTAAGATGGAGAGGTATTCTGCATGTACCCCCTGGCCCATCCAATCCATTTTCATGCTTAGGCAAGTTTGATTCACTCCAAATTGAGTAAGGCCAATTTGGCCTCCATGCCCGTCGCCGCCCAGTGAGATAAAATGCTTGTCAAAGCTTGCAACGACCCATTTACCGTTTGCCGTTTTATCGAAGATCGCCACACTGATCAACGCCCCGCAAGATGGACAGTCCTTAATTTCGCCCTGTTCATAGTGAAGCGTCTCAAACACCGCAACCGCCCGATCAATTTCATAGTTGGTATAGAACAGAAGGGTGTCCAATCTTGTATGCATCCAGCCATCGTCTGATAAGTTGGCCGAAATCTCATCGGCATATGTGAGGGGCTTCCAGAGGGCTTCTCCAGTAGATGTGACGGTATCTGAATCAAAAAAAAGACTTAAAAGGGGTGCTGGACTTTCCAAATCAAAGGTTTTGGCATTTTCTATCTGGGCAAAAGCTGCTATCGAAAAGCATGTAAAAAAGGCAGTCAGAAGGATTTTTTCCATGAAAAAATTACGTTTTAAAAGGCGAAAATAACACAAGTGCTGCTGAAAATAGACTACTTGACATTTTGACTTTAGACATTTTACCGGACACTGACGCTAAAGAACGGGATGTATTATTCAACACTTGCCCTAAATCCATTCAAAGTCTTCCGATTTAGGTAATGCATCGAATACGTCTCCGATGATGAAAGGCGGAATGGTAATTTTCCGCAAGTCTGTATTTATCCATGCACCATCCACATGCATCACGGTGCAAAGTGTACCATCAGCACGGGTAATTTCGTGGCGGAAGGAGTAACGTGAGAAATCACGGCGCAACTTGGTCAGAAGCATATTGATGAAAATAACATCACCGAAGCGCACTTCCCTGCGAAATGTGGCTTCTTCACGAAACAATACCGGACCGAAATGACCAGCCTGCATCAGTTCATAGGTCAGGCCATATTTACTCAAAAATTCAAGTCGAACGGTAGCGCCAAAATCATAATAAACAGAATGACGTAAGTGGGAATTGGCATCAAAATCAGCCCAACGTAAGGGCATTGGAAGAGATAATTCGACCATAAATGTGGAGGTATTAATAGAGAAAGGGCCTGACAACACGCAGGTTGTCAGGCCCTCAAACCAATCTATACTCGATAAATTATTGACCTTTTGCAGCAGGCTGTTCTTTGCCTCTTACTTCGCCCTTGATCTCGATGAACGTTTCAGTAGGAGTAGTATTGGCCGTTACTGTCACACGCTTGCTTTGTGCACCAGGTTTGCCTTTTGAATTGAATTCCACTTTAATTTCTGCCTCACCACCAGGAGGGATAGGCTCCTTAGGCCAAGTTGGTACCGTACACCCGCAAGAACCTTTGCAGTTGCTGATTACAAGTGGCTCACCGCCCGTATTTTTGAATTTGTAATTGTGCTTTACAATTTCGCCTTCATCTACCGTACCAAAATCGTATACAGGCTGCTCGTATTGGATGGTTGTAGATGGCCCTGCAGGAGCTGTTACTACATTTTGGTTCATCCCTGGGATGTTGCCAGATTGGTTCATTGCCGCAGCAGATTCATAGATTTTTTCTGCTTCTGATTGGCCGAACCAATTTTTAAAACCACCGCCAACGAGGTTAGCGGCCAACAGAATAGCGAGCAAAGCGAGCAGGCCAATCTGTATTTGTTTATTCCTTTCCATGCTTGAAATATTGAAGGTAAAAGTTTTGGATGGATGATATGTAAGAACGTTTAAATAACCACCTGTTATTTCCCGTCCCTTAATTCTTAACGCAAAAATAGAGCACTTCAAAAACGCCTCGTTTATCCTATCCGATTGGTTTGCAAAAGTTTAACAGCGATTTATGAAATGATGCCGCTATATGGAGGTATTCCATCACTTCATCAGTTCGCAAACCGCTTCCAAAGACTGATAGCGAGGCCCAGCAACATCATAATACAACCAATCCATACCAGGTTGATCCCAGGGAATATGATAGCTTCCAAAACAATGTAATCTGAGCGTGAAGCATTTTCAGCTATTTCAATCGGAATACCGCCTTGACCTTCTGCCGTATCCGCCACACCAATGGTGAGTAGACCCGCCTTGGGATCAATATTTTCAAATCGAAAATGTAGACCAATGGAAGGTACTTCGTCTTTGAGGCTAAAGGGTTGATTGTTTCGAATGAGGTAAACCGGGGCAGCCTCCGCCTTCCTTCCATCCGGAGCAGTAATTTCCAACCCGGCTGCCACAGCAATATCACCCGGCTCTGGCGCATAAGAGGGGTGCTTGACATCTTTGATGACCTTTACAAAATGGATCTGATAGCCTTTAAACTCAAACAAATCGCCTTCTTTAAGCTTAAAATTAGTATATTTCAACGCCTCTTCAGCTTTGAAGATGTGCTCCATAGAAGCCTCGCTTAACCTCACTTTTAGCTGTAACGGTCCAATATCCCCGTGCAAAGCAAAACCACCTTTGCCTGGGCGGAGGTACATCATGGGCGAAACCGAGTAGCTTTTAGGATCATCAAGCGCATAAGCACGGAGTTTTAGTCCCACTGCCAGGTCGCCTTTCTCAGCCTTGTAATCTGGATGTTGCGGCGTTTTGGTTACACTTTCGACTACGAGGTAGTGTTTTTTAGTAAAGATGGTGTCACCTACTAGTGCCTCATATTTATCATACTTCAGACTGTCTTCCTGTTGTTTCGCAAATTCAGGGTCGAGTTCGCCTTTGGGTAGGGACGAAACCAACGTAAATATATCATAGTTCCAATAATGCTGTGTCGAGGGATTGTTCGCTACTACTTTTGAAAATTGGCGATCATACATCACATTAGGATATAGCGTGAAGTTTTCACCCGTAAAGTTTCCAGCCATATCACGACGTTGGAAATTTACCGTGAAACTGCGCGTTTGTCGTTCCAAAGTATCAGTACTGTATGTAGCTGTGAATCCACGCATTGGCATGGGTGCATCCTTCATCAGGATGACACTACGTTGAAGCGACTCGGCATCAGCTCCTTCTATCAGCCCATCCATGGCAAAAGTGTTGACCGAAATCCAATCTTTGCCTAGGCCTGTGCTCAAAATCCCGAGCAGCAAAACCCCAAAACCCATGTGTGACACCGCAGAACCCGCAAGTTTAATATTGCCTTTCATTGCAGTGACCAGGTAATCCAGATTAGCAACTGCCGTGAACATCGCTGCGAACAAGTAGGCAAAAAGTTGCCAGGCCCGAATATCAATCCAAAGAGAATTCAACATGGTAAGTAACCCAGCTCCAACGACTGCGATTCCGATATGAAGACCAAAACTTCGGGCTCGTACGGCCCAATTTTGCTCATTGTACCGCATCCATTGGGCTACGCCTGTAAGCAATCCAATGAATACCGCAATCCAAAGCTGGTAGCGGTTATGGTGTTCCATTGGATTTTTCAAGGCTGCTCCAACATAGTCAGGGTTGAACGTCTGAACAATTTTGTTCCAAACCGGCAACGATGTTGCGCCCGTCATCAAAAGCGCCGAAAACAGCAACACAAGCGAGCCGATAAACATCCAAAATTCTCGGCTTGTGGTTTTCTCCTCCCCTTTCACATCCGGTACTTCCTTATAACGAAGAATCCAAAGCCCTAAACCCAATACTGAGAATATGCTCAACAACATAATTAGTTGTAAACTAAGCCCCATTTCAGTAAAGGAGTGTACTGAGGTGTCACCTAAAATACCACTCCGGGTAAGGTAGGTGGAATATAAAACGAGAACGAATGTAAGCAAATAGAATCCGTAGGTACTGCGTATAGAATAACCTGTTGTACGCGCAATGAGGTTGGTATGGATGCCCGCTACAAGCGTCAACCAAGGTACCAGCGAGGTGTTTTCAACTGGATCCCAGGCCCAATATCCCGCAAAAGAAAGGGCTTCGTATGCCCAGACACCTCCCATCAGGATACCAGTACCAAGAATTGCTCCCGAAAAAAGTGACCACTTGAGCGCTGGTTTCAGCCATTCTTTGTGCTCCCGAAGCCAAAGCCCCGAAATAGCAAATGAAAATGGCACGATCGTACTGGCAAAACCAAGAAAAAGCGTGGGGGGGTGGATGGTCATCCAATAGTTTTGAAGGAGCGGATTAAGACCGTTTCCTTTAATTTTGGAAAGGTAATCTGCCTGATTAAAGATCGGTGCATCCATCACATCGCGCAGCATATCAAAGGGACTCGCACCAAAACGAAATTCATTGAAATACAGGCCTAAAAGCATAGAAGCAATCAAAGTCTCTGCCAGTGCAATGACGGCTAATACGGATGTTTCCCACTTGCCAGCCTTAAACATCAGAATAATTCCGAGGATAACATGCCAAAAACTCCAAAGCAAAAAACTGCCCTGTTGCTCTTTCCAAAATGCCGCGAAAACATAGCGGGTAGGAAGGTCATCTGATACATTGGACCAGGCGTATTGGTACTCATACATCTTGCCCGTCAGGATCCAAAAAAGCATCGCGATGATGGAAAATGTAGCCAATCCATGGAGTAGATAAGCAAAACGGCCCAGATTTCGCCAGCCTGTATATTGGTCTGACGTCCGGCGTTGTGTGGCAATGAAAAATGAAATTGTAGCCAAAAGTGCTGCCACAAAGGATAATACGGCACAAATATGGCCTATTTGACCGGGAATGGGATGTTCGCCTAGATATTGCATATTGGAGGGTAGTTTTTGCGATGCAAAAGTAGTTAGACTAAAGCATTCGAGTACTTTGCCAATGGACCAATTGCCATACACTTTGTTTTTTTCGGTAAACAGCAATATATAACAACCTAACCTCAAAAGCGGTGCCGTTCAAAATGCCTTTCGCTTTTAGGGTGCCGTTTACAAGGCCTGTTTTGCCATAAATGCGTACGCTGGCTGCTTCACGCTCTATTTTTTCGTACACCAATTTTCTGGAACTAATGGCATTCAAGTGAGCTAACTTGCTTTCTTTCAAGGCATTAGAATGAATGTAAATAAGTTCATCTGCCAATAAGGGCCGCAATCCAAGGGTGTCAGCCCGAACCATAGCCTCAAAGCGACGAACTTCATTGTCTAATATTCCTTGGGCCTTTTTTGATTGGGCACTTAGTGTTGAAAGGATGAAAAGCAACCAAAAACTCAGGAAAAAACTTCTAAACTTGGGCATAAAAAATGGGGGTACGTTAAACAGCCACGAAGGTAGTAAATCAGTTAGACCTTGTTCGGGTGGGTAAAATCAGACATTGAAATCTTGTGTGTAACCAATTAACGTTTTAGGCTCAATCGGGTGCCTTAAAAGGAGAGAATCAGGCAATATTCGCGCAATAGAGCACATTTAAAGGAACTCTGATTCCTGCTGCGTTACATAAAAAAGCCGTAATGACAAATTTACGACACATGGCATTAATTTTTTGGCTAGATTTTTGACGTTCGATTAACTTTGTGTCATAGTGCCTAGGAAAGCCACCTTTGGGCGCCATTTTAATCTTCAAAACTGATTTACATGTACCGATCCTTATCCCTTCTCTCTCTTTTTGTATTTCTTCATTTTTCTTCCTCAGCCCAACAATATGATATTTGCATGGATGTTGTGGCCTCCTCAGGAGGTCAGGGCATTCAAGCCAATCGCTATATTGCCTGGACTGTAGGCGAACCGTTTGTCCTGACGTACCATGGAGCCGGGTATGCAATAACCCAAGGCTTCCACCAACCGGCTTCCTGTGGCATGGCATTTGTCGGCACTTCCAACCTCGCAGACTGGGGCATGAGTTTGTTCCCCAACCCGACGGATGGCTTGGCGATGCTGCGTTTTTCCCCTGAAAAAAAAGGGTATCTGTTGGCTGCTGCGTTTGATCTATTGGGCCGGCCTGTGTTTGAAAACCAAATCATGGCTAACCCGGAAGGCTCTCTTATTGATGCTTCAGCATGGCCGCCAGGCATTTATTTCCTCCTTTTACAAGACCCGACTTCCCAGGCTTCTGCTGTCTTGCGTCTCGTACGTTTATAGGATTAAGCTTCTTGATTTTTTTTAAGTGGGTTGAGCTTTATGCTCATCAACTTCATCACACTCATTAGCCTGTGTATTTAATATATTCCCGTCCATCAATTTTCCCAATTCCTCACTGCCGTTCATTTCAAACCGATTTAAAATTATGAAACAGCATCTTCTCCTTTTGTTTTTAGCCGTCATGGCTGGCTCTGTTGTTGCTCAAAATACCCCTCAAGGTATTAACTATCAGTGTATTATACGGAACAATCAAACGGGCAACCCGATCATAAATCAGACGGTAACCCTGCTTTTTTCTATCCGGAACGGCAGTCCCACCGGTCCTGTTGACTATCAGGAAAAACACATTGGCTCTACCAATGAGTTTGGCCTCGCAAATCTTGTCATCGGTCGAGGACAGCCTCAGGTAAATACTTTTGCCGGAATCAACTGGGGAGCGGGATCGAAATTCCTCACTGTTTTACTTGAAACCACCCCCAATGTATTTGACGAGATCGGCAATTCCGAACTACTTAGTGTGCCTTATGCACTATACGCCCAAAACGGTGGAAGTGGCGGAAATGACAACTGGGGCAATCAAACTGCTTTCACCAATAACAGCATTTCTGGCAATGGTCTTGCAAATAACCCTATCGGGCTTGCTCAGCAAGGTGCCCAAGCAGGCCAAATCCTAAAATGGAATGGCTCCGCATGGATCCCCGCAGATGACCTTCAGGGCACTGGTAGTGGTGGCGGCACTGTAACACAAGTGAATACAGGTACGGGCCTGCAAGGAGGCCCCGTAACTTCTTCCGGTACCATTAGTCTGACCAATACCGGCGTTCAGGTTGGCACACACGGAAGTCCCACTGAAATTCCCGTAATCACCGTGGATGCTCAGGGACGTATTACGAATATTGAAAAGGTAAATGTTCAGCCCGGTCCAGTTGCCGTGAACAGTGGTAATGGCATAAACGTCGTAACCAACGGATTCAATATCTTCACCATCGACAATTCCGGAGATACCGATCCAAACGACGATTTGACCCTTTCAACCGTCCATGATGGCGATATTACCGGACCATTTAATAACCTGCAGTTGAATGCTAACGTAGTGACATCCAACGAATTAAATAACGGATCTGTCACTGCACCCAAACTTGCTGACATGGGTGCCGCAAGCGGACAAGTGCTCAAATGGAATGGCATTGTATGGGCTCCTGCAGCTGACGATGCCGGAACGGTTTCCATTACCAGCGGCGCTGGAATTAGTGTGACTGGCAGTTCTCCCAACTTTACCATCACCAATTCCGGGGATACCAATGCCACAGACGACCTTACCACTGCCACACAAGCCAATGGAGATGTAAGTGGCCCCTTCAATAATTTACAGATCAAAGCCAACGCAGTGACCAATCTTAAGATTGCCGACAACGCAGTAGAGTCTTCCAAGATTCTTGATGGCGCTGTCAACACTGCAAAAATCGCTGCCAACGCCGTCATTACCAACAAAATCGCAGATGCAGCCGTCACTACCACTAAAATTATCAATGATGCTGTCACTACCGCTAAAATCCTAGATGGTGCAGTAACGAGTGTAGATATTGCGAATCAAGCAGTTACAGGCGATAAAATAGACGACATGGGCGCTGCCAACGGCCAGGTGCTTAAATGGAATGGAACCATCTGGGCACCCGCCACCGATGCGTCTGGCAACTTCAACGTGCTACCTGGCGCTGGAATGGATGTGACCCAATCCGGCAATACCTTTATTGTAGTTAACGCTGGAGATATCGATGCAAGCGATGACCTGACCAGCGCCACTGTTTTCAACGGCGATGTAACCGGAGCTTCCAATAACCTGCAACTCAAAGCTGGGATTGTCACCAATAGTGATATGGCGCCCAACTCCATTGGCACGAGTAACCTGATCAACGGCACAGTCACTGCTGCTAAGCTCAATAACATGAATGCACTGACCGGACAGATACTTCAATTCAATGGCGTAGCCTGGGCACCCTCTAATCTTCCTGCAGCCAGTGGTGACAATTGGGGTACGCAAATTACGCAGACCAATGGTACACTTTCAGGAGGCGGTATTACTGGAAACCTCTTGGGAATTGCTCAACAAGGTGCTACTAATGGACAAATACTTCGTTGGAACGGGACGTCATGGGTTCCCGGAACCATCACCGTAGGTGCGGCGTTAAATGGCAATGGCAACCCAGCAACCCCACTGAATCTGGCGCAACAAGGAGCCGCAATCAATCAAGTGCTTCAATGGAATGGAATAGCATGGGTTCCAGCTACCTTGCCACCGGTAGTCGGGGACAACTGGGGCGCACAAACCGCACAAGTAGGAGCTGCACTAAGCGGAAACGGTACGCTTGCAACCCCTATCAACCTTGCGCAACAAGGAGCCGCAATCAATCAAGTGCTTCAATGGAATGGAATGGCTTGGGTTCCCGGAACTTTGCCGCCCGTAGTCGGGGACAACTGGGGCGCACAAACCGCACAGGTAGGCAATGCACTGGCCGGAAACGGTACGGTAGCTACCCCACTCAACCTTAACCAGCAAGGTGCTGTTGCTGGCGAGGTCCTTAAATGGAACGGCGCAAGCTGGCTTCCTGCAGCTGACAACAGCGGCGGTACAGGCGACAACTATTCGGCTGGGCCTGGCATCAGTGTTACGGGCGTTTCTCCAAACTTTACCATCAACAACATTGGAGATGCCGATAATAACCCGGCAAACGAATTACAGACCATTTCCATTGTTGGCAACCAATTGACCCTTTCCAATGGTGGTGGCACGGTTATACTTCCAGGAGGTAGTAATTACGCAGAAGGTACTGGCATCGACATTACTGGCGTCGCCCCAAATTTTACAATCAACAATGTGGGTGATCTGAGCAACACCAATGAATTACAAAACCTTACACTCACTGGACCCATCCTGGGAATCTCGAATGGCAATACCGTTGACCTTACCTCTATTCTTAGTGGCGGCAACAATTGGAATAACCTGGGGGATCATATTTTCAACGCTAATACAGGTAACGTACTCATTGGCACCAACGTAAATGGCACTGGAAAACTCCAGGTAGTGAACGGTAATGCAGCCAACGAAGCAGGACGATTTATTCAAACTGCAGGCAATACCGCTGCTGTTTTGGGGCAAGCCAATGCCGGACCTGGTGGCTCCTTTTCTTCCAATACCGGACCGGCACTCATAACAGGTACTGGTAATGTGGGTATTGGAACAGCCGCACCAGTAGCTCGTCTTCATGTCCTGGGGAACGGAGAGTCTGTACGCTTACAAGGAAACACGCCAAGTATTTCGTTTGTGCCCAATGGTGCAGGGGCTGTAGCACCTGGCTATGTTCGCATGACGAATATGCTCGCTATTGGTACGCAGGATGTTTCCAATGTTGCTTTAATGCCAAATGGTAACACAGCCGTGGTTGCGAATGGATTTAATGGTTATGTCGGTATCGGGGAATTTAATGGTACAGATGCAAGCCTGCGCGTGGCACAAAAACAAGGCGGTATCCTGTTAAACAATCAGAACAATGGCAATTTCTGGGAGTTTTCTGCGAGTCCAATTGATGGAAGCCTCCAGCTTTTCAACAGTACCCTTGGAGGTGGTTTCCCCGCTGGGACCTTCACAGCAGCTGGGCTTTATGTCCCTTCAGACCGTCGCTTGAAAACGGATATCGAAGCGATCTCTTCAGGCGTTTTGACCAAGCTAATGAAGCTTAACCCGGTTAGCTATCGTTATATTGCCGAAGATCCAAACGCCAAACACTCCATTGGATTTTTGGCACAAGATGTACAGGCGGTGTTCCCAGAGTTAGTGGCGCAAAGTATTGATCATAATGGCAAAAAAGGCTATTTATCCATCAATTACGGTGGCTTTGGTGTCCTTGCGGTAAAAGCCATTCAAGAGCAGCAGACCGAGATTGAAGCCTTGACAAAAGAGAACCTTGCATTGCGTAACAAGACCGAATCTCTGGAAGCAAGATTGCTACGGTTGGAAAAGTTGGCCGCTGAGAAATAGCCAGAAATGGATCAGAAATCATTGTTTTGAATCTACTTATGGAGCTTATTGCTTTTGGGGGGATTAGATTTTAGCTCGACTAAAAGCCAATTCCAGAACAAGCATTAAGCTCCATTGTAGGCTATTCCCCACTCCTCAAATTTACTACAATTCCACTCCCTTCCGGATCCTCAAACATCTTTCGACGAATATTCAAGGACTCCCTTTCCCTGGAATCCAGGCATGTCAACGGGTCAGCTAATATTTGCGTTATTTCTTTCAATATCTTCTCTTTGGGCTGCCAATAATGTATATTTTTTTCATATATATCTTCTAAAAGCTGCTCTTTTAAGGCCTCCAAAAGCGACTTAAATAGTAGTCCGGAGACAAGAGCCTGATCAATTTGGTGTAATATCTTTAGATGTTCCCCGACGCCCAGTTGACTCGCCGATTCCGTCTCCGTTATTTGGAATTTCCAGGCTGGAAAAAACGATTCAATACTATCCTTTGGAAATGCCAGAAGATAGGTTTGAATAAAAGCATCGTCTTGTAAGCCCTTCGTTTTCAAGGCTTTTTGCTGCCAGATTTTGAAATCAGCAAAGAGTTTCGGCTGTTCACCCATACCATCTTTTTGGAAAATAAAGCCCGGCAACGCCGTGCCAAGCCAATCAAACTGCATTTGAATCCCACGTTCAGGTCGCTTGGCTTGAAGCTGCAAAAAGGTGTCGCGTAAAACACAGGATTCACGCCATACTTTGGCAAATTGCTCCTCCGTTTTTACATTTGTAAAATTCTGGAGCAAGACATTTCGACGCATCTCCAGGGTTTTGCCAAAATAACAGATCAATCTTTTTTGTAGCAACCAGTCTCCCTGATCATAGGTCGGTTTTAAAGTCCATGCCTGCACCCAACCCGTTTGATCGTCCATCGTTTGAACTTTTATCCAGGGTGTTTGGAACACTTCTGCCCCCTGCGCAATCAGTGATTCAGATGGGCCAACCTCACCCAGGTCTACTAAGGATTGCCCTTTGATCAATTTTATGATCTCTTTGCTTTTTTCACTGGGGTCGCTGCGAAGAATAGTTTGAGCATAATCGACCATAAGTTGACCATTAAGGGACTTTTCGTTTTTACAACTAAGCAAGAAAAGAACAATCCAAAAAAATTTCCAAGTGAAATGCGGCATACCAAGTAAGTTTACGCACAAAACTACTTCAGCCTTCATATATGAAAAGATCATTGTTCTCAAATATCCTCACTTTCTTCATTTTATCGGCTCATATCGTATCAGCACAAATAACCGACAACTTTTCCGACGGGAATTTTAACCAAAATCCCAGCTGGACCGGGGATGCTGCTAATTTCAAGATCAGCACTGCCGGTGAACTGCAACTCAACGCATCCGGAGCTGGGCAATCAGCACTTTTCGTGGCTGGTAATATGCCAGACAGCAGCATTTGGGATTTCGAAGTCCGTTTGGCCTTTGATCCTTCGGGATCAAATTTGGTACGGATTTTTCTCCAAACAGATCAGATCGACCTTGGTCTGGCCAATGGGTATTTTATAGAAATGGGAGAAGCCGGGAGCGCTGATGCCATTCGCTTCTTTCGGCAAGATGCCGGAGTCAAAATTTTGTTGGCCACGGGACAAGCCGGACTTGCGGCAATTGCTCCAAACCTTCACCTTAGGGTAAAACGGAGTTCTTTAGGGGTTTGGATCCTGGAAGCAGCCACGGTTGGTACTGCATTACAGCCACAATTTGAGGTAACTGAAACAAGTTGGCCAGGAGGAAGTAATCGTTTTTTTGGGGTTCAGTGCCTGTATACGGCCTCCAATGCAACCAAGTTTTTCTTTGATAACATCAACATCCAACCAGATGTGCCAGACTCGCAGCCGCCTATATTACTCTCTGCTACAGCTGCCAATTCAACACAGGTAACTGTCCTATTTAATGAGGATCTGGAAATGTCTTCCGCAGAAAACCCGGCTAATTATTCCGTAAATAAGGGTATTGGCCAGCCCCTTGCGGTCAGCCTATCTGCTGACAAAAAAACGGTGGTATTAACGCTTCAAAAGTCGCTTTTAACAGGAACCTATACCCTTCAAGCCACCGGGATAAAAGACCTTTCAGGGAACCCAATTTTAATACAAACAAATGATTTTCAATATATAAAAATAGAGGCCGCTACTGAATTTGATCTATTAATCACGGAGATCATGGCCGACCCAAGCCCTGGTGCCGGCCTGCCTGAAGTAGAATGGTTTGAGGTATTCAACCGCTCATTGAAGACTATCGACCTGGCAACGATACTATTCGCAGATGCTACAGGAACACCTGTTTCCATGCCAACCTATTTGCTTCAGCCGGGAGCCTATATAGCCATCACCGCCACTTTGAATGCTGCGGTATTACAAAATGCTACCACCGGAAAAGTACTTGGGTTGGGCATCAGCACCAGCACACTAAACAACGAAAGTGATGTGCTTACACTGAGTGATGCGGCTGGAAATATTATTGATCGCGTAGCATACAATGTAAGTTGGCATACCATACCCAGTAAGGCAGAAGGAGGCTTTTCTCTGGAACGTATCAATGCCGGCCTTCCTTGCCTGGGTGAAGAAAACTGGCAGTCATGCCCTGCAACCATTGGTGGCACGCCGGGGGCACGAAATGCGTCCAATTCAAACGATCTAGACAATACTGCACCTCACTTTTACAAAGCATTCCCTGAATCACCCAGCAGCATAGTACTAACGTTTACGGAAGGAATGGATCAGATAGCAGTTCAGGATGTATCTGCCTATCAGTTTGATCCGTTCATCCCCATTTCTTCTGCCGTGCAGCTGAGTACTGATCGGACGCAAGTACGCCTTAGCTTAGCAAGTCCGCTTCAATTAGCTACCGTATACCGGCTTTCCATCGAAAACTCGGTCATGGATTGTAGTGGGAATGAATTACCGTTTACAGACTCGATCCTACTTGGATTGGCACAAAAACCGGAGGTTCAGGACATCGTGATCAATGAGATCATGTTCAATCCCGCCACAGGAGGAGCCCGGTATGTTGAGTTTTACAACCGAAGTCAGAAGATATTTGACTGGTCTTCCTTTTTCTTAGCGAGCAATTCTGATACCACTTCCAGTGTAGTTCAGATACTTCAGGACCGCCTTTTTCTACCTGGAGAATACCACGTCTTCAGCAACAATGCCCCCTACGTTCAGGAGAATTATGCCCATATTATAAAGAAAAACGTGCTTCAAAACGCATTGCCATCTCTGGATGATAATGCAGATAGTATCAAGATCTATTGGGCGGGTGGAGGCCAAACTGTCACCGTTGATTCATTTTTTTATTGGCGAGGACTACACAATGGCCTGCTTTCGACTTCAGAACAAGAGGGTGTAGCGCTTGAACGCATTCGTATTGATGGACCTACACAATCCGCTGCAAACTGGACTTCAGCGTCCCCTTTAATAACCGGCGCTCCTGGCACCCCTACCCTTCCCAACTCACAAGTAATCGCCACAACCAATCAGACGAACGACCTGATTTCTATTCCAGTCGCCCGAATCTCGCCGGATGGTGATTCCCGGGAGGATTTTCTTGAAATTTTCTACAACCTGCCGAAAGAAGGCTACGCAGCAAGTCTGACTATTTTTGATTCTGATGGTAATATCATCAAAAGCTTGATCCGCCAAAATCTCGTTGGCACAACAGGCACCGTGCGCTGGGATGGCGACACCGATGCCGGAGAAGGCGTAAAGGCCCGGCCCGGCATCCATGTGCTTTATTTTGAAGTTTTTAGCCCTGATGGGGATGTGCAGCGCGTGAAAAAGGCGGTAGTAGTGGTAGGTAGGTTTTAACAGCCTTTCCGATAGAAAAGAATAACCATGCCAATGCCTGTTAGTACCAAAAGCGGCCAAAGCCAAGACAATCCGCCCATTGATTTTTCTCCAATGAACGGATGATCGATGCCCCTGTTTGCGATACCCAACATAGCCGCAATACTGGCTGGAAGGACGCTTACAAAATTTGATTTTTCGGCAAGCAAATAGTTGACCATACCGGACGAATTCAGCCTTTCAGCATTGATCTTCTTACTTAGCAGTGCCATAACCAAGGGAGCTGCCAGCCGCAATAAAGATGAAGCTGTAGCTTGTTTTACCTCTGAAAACGAAGCAGCCGCATTGACGATTGCTGGAATTTTTGCTCCAAAAATAGTATCCAGTAACTGATCTGAATCATCCTTCCGGTCCGTTTGGGCAGGATTGTTGCCTCTAAACAAGAGCCCAAGATCTTGCAGGATTACCGGATCGAAATTGCGAATTATGCTAAAAATATCGTCAATTAAATGTGAGTCTCCACTTTTTCCTAAAAGTCCCGCCAAAACGGCGGGTGCAAGACTACTGATGGCTTTAGAAATACCTGCTTCGCTTTCTTCATACATTGTAGCAGCCTCGCCAAGCAGTTCAGGGGTGATGTGTTCTTTTATGGAATCTAATATACTTGCCATTTTGTTTTACATTAATTGGATGGGTAAAAGCAGCAGATACTTTAAAAAAAGACTTGCTCACGCGTATTCTTTCTGAAAACACCAAGATAGGAATCTTCTCGTGATCAGCTGTCTTCTTCAGGCTCGGTTTGTCCAATCTAGTCTAATTTTGAGCCAAATATTAACTTATGTCGCGTTTAGTAGGATTGTTTACCCTCTTCTTATTTGCACATCTTTCTTGCAAGGACGCTCCTTCCAGGCCTGAATCACGCATGGCATTCCGATACAATCAGCACAATCCCATCACTTCGCTGGATCCGGCTTTTGCCCGCACACAAAATAATATCTGGGCAGTAGATTGTTTGTTCAATGGATTGGTTCAATTGGATGATAGTCTAAACGTAAAACCTTGTCTTGCAAAGTATTGGAGTGTTTCTTCTGATGGATTATCCTATCGTTTCACATTGCGCGATGACGTTTTTTTTCACGACGACCCTGCTTTCTCAAACGGAGGAAAAGGCCGAAAACTAATTGCATCTGATGTGGTATTCAGTTTCCAACGCCTGCTCGACGAGACCTGGCCCAAACCAGGCTCCTGGATCTTCAAAGGTCGGATAGCTACCGATTCTGCCTTTGTTGCGGAAAGTGATTCGGTATTCGTGTTACGGCTAGCCACACCGTTTCAGCCAATGTTGCAAATCCTGACCATGCAATATGCCAGTATTGTGCCCTTTGAGGTTTGTACCTTTTGGGGCCGTGATTTTCGGCGGCATCCGGTAGGTACGGGGCCGTTCCGATTTAAGGTATGGGCCGAAAATCAAGCCTTGGTACTGATCAAAAATGAACACTACTTTGAAACAGACAGCTCAGGCACTCGCCTACCCTATCTGGACGCAGTGAAAACGACTTTTATTGGTGACCGAAAAACAGCATTCCTGGAATTCAAAAAAGGAAACCTGGACTACTTTTTTGGACTTGAAAGTTCCTATATCAACGAATTGCTTACTGCTGATGGCGAACTTCAGCCTGCATTGTCAACAGACTTTTATTTCCTTAAAAACCCATATCTAAATACGGAATACCTGGGAATCCTGATTGATGCAGTGACTTCGAATAATCCCGTCCAAAAAGCAAATCTCCTGCAAATCAAAAAAATACGCCAGGCGCTTAACTTTGGGTTTGATCGTGCCCAATTGCTACGCACCTTACGTAATAATGTTGGAAGACCTGCCACCTCAGGTTTTGCACCACGCGGCCTGCCCTCATTTGACGAAGCTGCAGTCAATGGCTACCATTACGACCCAGTGCGGGCGGCCCGTCTACTGGCAGAAGCTGGGTTCCCAAACGGACAAAACCTGCCCAATATTACCCTGCTGTGCAACAATGAGTATCTCGATCTTTGCACCTTCATTGCTCGGCAATGGGAGGATCTTGGAATCAAAGTCAACATAGAAATGACCGAAACGGCCCTGTTACGGGAAAGAATGCGCAACGGACAGGCGTCGTTTTTTCGGGCATCCTGGATTGCCGATTACCCAGATGCAGAAAGTTTTCTGACTTGTTTTTACTCGAAAAATGCAGCTCCGCCAAATTATACCCGATTCCAAAATACTGCATATGATCAGCTTTACGAAAAATCCCTCCTTGAAACAAACCCTGCCCGCCGATATACTTATTACCATGAAATGGACAAGATACTGGTCGAAGAAAGCCCGGTTGTTTTTCTATTCTATGATGAAACGGCCCAATTCGCCAACCGCCGGGTTAAAGGGCTTTCGAGAAACGCTATCAACCTTTTATCCTTAAAAAAGGTGCAGATCGAGCGTTAGCCTGCTTCCTTTAATCCTTCCTTAATAGACCCTGCTCTCCTTTTGAGTGCCTTTTATCTAATATAGATGAATAGGGCGTTTAAGGTGTTTCTCTTTGCAGTTCAAATTCGAGCAGCACCAACACACTGATTACCAAATTGATCCCAAACCAATTCAACCTGATAAAGGAGCAGTAGATTGGATTCGCAAATAAAAAATAAACAGCAGCATCATGAGTCAGTTTTTCAAATTCTTATTCGCTTCTTGCCTGGGTACCGCACTTGCACTTGGCTTGCTTTTTATACTCGGCATTGGCTGGATAACAAGCATGGCTGGCAGTATTGCTGAAAAAGAAAAGGTCACAATCAGCGAAAATACCGTGCTCGAACTTGACTTCAAAAATCCTATTCCAGAAAAGACGAACAACCTCCCGATAAAACCTTTTGACCTGGAACAAAAAGAGGTGCTTGGCCTCACAGACATGGTTGCAGCAATCCAGCGGGCCAAAACAGATCCGGATATCAAAGGAATTTACCTCAATGCATCTAATATAACGCTTGGAAAAGCCAGTTCAGCTACCCTGCGAAATGCCTTGGCTGATTTTCGATCGGAAGGAAAATTCATTATTTCCTATGCCCATTATTATACACAAGGTGCTTATTACCTGGCTTCTGTTGCCGACAGTGTCTTAATGAGCCCACAAGGGGTGGTAGACTTCCGGGGATATTCAAGCACCATCACGTATTACAAGGGATTGCTTGACAAACTTGACATCCAGATGCGCATCTTCTACTGTGGCAAATATAAAAGTGCCACGGAGCCCTTCCGGGCAGATAAAATGAGCGCCGAAAATCGTCTTCAGATCCGCGAATACCTTACCCCCTTATATGATATTTTTATAAAAGATGTAGCCAAAAGCCGGAACATTTCCGAAGCAGAATTACGTCAAATTGCTGAGCGATACGATGGCTTTAATGCTTTAAAAGCAAAACAGTCCCGTTTGGTGGATCGTTTTGCCTACGAAGACGAAGTGTTTTCGATGATTAAAAATCGTATCGGGCTTTCGGATAAAGAGAAGCTCAACCGCGTCAGCCTGGAAGATTATTGTGACGCACGTGGTAAAAAGACCAACTTCTCTGTCAAAGACAAGATCGCAGTGGTATACGCCGAGGGAGAGATCCTGGATGGTGATCAAGGCGAACAAGGCACTATTCTGGATGGGAAATACGTAAAAATGCTGCGTAAGATTCGTAAAGACCCTAATATCAAGGCCATTGTTTTGCGCGTCAATTCGCCTGGTGGCAGTTCCCTCGCGAGCGACAATATTCTCCGTGAATTAGACCTATGCAAACAGGCAGGCAAACCTGTGGTGGTCAGCATGGGCGATGTGGCAGCTTCCGGTGGTTACTATATCGCCTGTCATGCAGACAGTATTTTTGCCGAACCGGCCACTATTACAGGATCCATCGGCGTATTCGGTATGATCCCTATCTTAGAAAAAACCATGCGCAACAAACTCGGTATCACATTCGATACGGTGCGCACCCAGAAATTCTCGACATTCGGAAGTACCGTGTATGACTTTTCACCTGAAGAAGGGCAAATGATGCAGGATCGGGTTGATTGGATCTATCAGGATTTTCTGGGCAAAGTAGCCACAGGTCGCCACCGAAGCTCCGAACAAATCCATGAAATCGCACAGGGCCGCGTTTGGTCCGCTGCAAAAGCCAAAGAAATTGGACTGGTAGATGATCTTGGTGGATTAGACCGTGCCATTGCTGCTGCTGCCAAGCTGGCCAACCTTGAAAAATACCGAACTTCAGAATACCCGCAAAGCAAGTCTGGTCTGGAACAATTCCTGGATAAGATTATGCAAAAAGATGAGCGCGATGACAGCGTAAAAGCCTGGGCTATTCAGCAGGAATTGGGTGAATTCTACCCGATCTATAAAACCATTCAGGGATTCCGGCAGAACAACGGCATCCTGTTTCGAATTCCTTATGAGTTGAGCGTAAATTAATTGAAAATTGTCAAGATAGGGATCGTATTACCCGGAGTAACCCGATCCCTATCTCGGCGATCATCACCACCGAACATACCCGCTGGAATCCTGAAAATCAAAATACACCTTCGGTAACTGACCAAAATCATAGTTTTTAAACGCCCCAAAAAACAAACGAGGGCGAGTCAGCAGACTATCAAAACGGTCCGGGCTTTCGTGGATAATCAAACAACGAGCGCTATCAGGATTTACCATCGAGGAAAGCATCAAAAATTCATAAGGACTACCCCAAGACATTTTTAGCTTATCCATAGGGACTTGTTTCTCAGAAATCACTATTTTTCGATTGGTACGCGTAGCTGTCTCTCTCAAAAAATTTTGCTCCCAAGCTAACTTTTCTGTCCAGGGACGATGGTTTAGTCCGATACGGAAAAGACTTAGTCCGAATAATGCAACCAAAACGACCATCCCGCCCTGAGCGAGGTGGTCGCTTTTTATTGATCCCTGCAGCACATCGAACATAAAAGGGATGGAGGCAAATACCGCCAGTGGCAAGTACAGGTTTTCCATATAAAATTGCTGGCCAACGGCTTCGTAATATGGTACATTCACCATAATTACGAAGGCAAGCGACCAACCGGCTACGAACAGGGCTTTTGCCCAAATTTGTTTCCAGACATAATATCCCACACAAACAGCTATGATTAACCAAAGCAGCCAATAATCATGCATACTCCAATCCCAAAATTTGCGGTTGCTCTCAATATCAAACCAATGTGGCCACAGTTTACCAAAGGCTTCCTGCCGTTTTATTGCGACTGCATCATACCAGTCTAATTTCAATACCTTGTATTTGAGGACAGCCAAAGCCCCAAAAATAAATAATGCTACGAGGTGCATTACTGCCCAAGCGCGTGGTTTTTGCATTTCTAACAGGAAAAACAGACAAAGAAAAGCGTGCGCATAAAGCACCAGTGGGTGAAAATAAAACGCCGTAACCAAGGCGCCAAGCCAAAGTGACCAATCCCACCATCGAAAAGAAGCAAGGGAACCTTTGGAATGCATCCAGGCAAAAACGGCACAAAGGAATGCAAGCCCTGCTGGCATTTCAGATAGCCAATAAAAGGTATGGGTGGTCATCAGCGTAGCAACCAATGCGATTGCCAACGACCATCGCCACTGCCCTATCCGCCAACAGAAAAACGCTGCACAAGCAGGCCAAAGCACATGCCCCAAAGAATAGGCTAATAAAACGCCTTTCAAGGGCAACCCTATCGCTTGTGCGGTCAAAGGCCATACCTGGGTAACAGCCGCCCCAAAACGGCCACTTTGAATCTCCAGGCTACCACTTTTAAGGATCAAAAACGCCTGGAACGCCATGTCCAGATTTATGATGCGCTCCTTGAAAAACACGATTGCCAGTATGATCAGCGTACCGAACACACCAAGGCAAAGCAATAAGGCGAGACGATTATCTTTCATGTGGCACACACCTGTGGTTCAATACATTTCAAATTTTTGAAAACTGCATTCTAAGGCTCCATTAATCAGCGGGATTTTTTGAGCAGATTTCAATCCTATATGCTTCAACGCATCCCGATTGGACGAAATAATCCAGGCAGACCAGCCTGGCCAGCGTTTCTTCAGGGTATCTCCAATGTTTTTATAAAAAGCGACCGTATCGTCAATTTTTAATCGCTCATCGTACGGCGGATTCATGATGAGCGTGCCTGCAGGTTCCGGGGCATCCAACTTTTCAAAGGGAATCTTTTCAACATGCACGGCAGTTTCTAGTTCAGCAGACATGAGGTTGAGTGCCGAAGCATTGCGGGCTCGAGGGTCTTTGTCGGCTGCAAGTATTTGAAATTCGAAGGGTTGAATCTTTGCATCCGCTTCAGCCTTTAGGGTTTTCCAGAGCTTCTGATCAAAATCCGGCCATTTGAAAAAGCCAAACGACTCCCGTTTTATCTGAGGCGGTGTATTGGTAGCCAGCATTGCGGCCTCTATCGGTAGCGTACCAGAACCACACATCGGATCTACAAAAGGGCCTTGTCCATTCCAGCCTGATAGCAAGACCATTCCTGCGGCAAGTACTTCATTCAGCGGTGCTTCCACCGTATCGCGTCGATAATTTCTTCGATGCAGAGAGTCGCCGCTGGCATCGAGCGAGATGTCAACATGATTCCCTTGAACATGGACGTTAATCCGCAGGGTCGGGCCAATGGTACTTACATTGGGGCGTCGGTTATATCGATCTCGGAATTGATCTACAATAGCGTCTTTGGTTAGCAGCGCAATATATTGGGAGTGCCTGAACACCTCGCCCTGAGCAATGGCATCCACTGCAAGCGTATCGCCAACATTCATGTAAACCGCCCAGTTTATTTCTCGGACACCTTCGTAAAGTTGGCGTTCATCAAAGACAGTAAAAGAATGGATCGGAACCAGAATGCGCAAGGCACTGCGAAGTTCGTAATTGGCTCGATACAATAGGCTTACATCACCCAAAAAAGAGACAGCTCGCTTGAGTAGCCTGATATCAGTGGCGCCTAAAGTGAGTAGTTCATTGGCAAGAACGGGTTCTAAACCTGCAAGGGTTTTGGCTAGGTATGGTTGCATTAGCTACGGTTCACAGTTCACGGAAGACAAAAACGATTCCGCCTGAACAAACTGATCAATTTAAATCTTAAAAATCAAGCCGTAAGGTAGTAGTTATATGGCAGCTACAGCTTGTAAAGTCTGCCAGACACCAGCAACCATTCACGCCGGACAGCCTATCGCTTGACCTTTAAGCTATCCAGAAACTGTAACGTACCTGGTAATCCATTGAGTACAACAGCATTGGAGGGAAGTTTCACAGGACTAACGAAGAACTGTTGACCAGTGAGTAAGAGCTCACTACCATTAATGGCTTGTGCTACATTGTCTACATAGGTCTGAATTGGATGACGAGGGAGTGGCTCCTGCAAGATGGTAAAGACATAGTTGGGCTTAAGCGTAAGACAAGCATCTTTAAGGTCAGATATGGCAATATTTGCCCCAAGATACGCGACACGCAGGCCGCGGGAGCGAAGGAGATATTGAATAAAGAGAAGTGTTAGCTCCTGTATTTCGCCTTCTGGAGAATAGAGTAAAAAGACCAGTGAATCTGGACGAGGCCGGGCATTGTCCACTGCACACATCAATTTTCTACGGATAATATGTCCAACAAATTTTTCGTTAGCCGGGCTGATACTATTGGTAAGCCAAAGGAGACGCAGTTTATCCAAAAAAGGATACACTAATTCAAGCATGGTCTGCTCGAAGCCATGAGCGGATACGTATTCCGCAAAAACATGTTCGAAAGCCGCCTCGCTGAGATCGATCATTCCAAGCGTCAGCGCATCAATTTGTGCGTTTGGATTTGTATTATTTTCAGCAATAGCACCACCCTTTGAAGCGATCTCCTCAGGCGTCATCTGCGCCAGTTTGCTAATTTTCAGACCATTGCGATTCAGCAGGGCAATATTGAACAAGAGGCGAAGGTTCTCATCTGTATAGTAACGTATATTGGTATCCGTACGTGCAGGCGTTATAAGGCCATAGCGTTGCTCCCATATCCGTATGGTGTGGGCCTTTATGCCCGTAAGTTTCTCCAAATCCCTGATGGAGTATATCGCCATGTTTGCTTGATTGTTGCCCACAAAGGTCTTCAAACAGGCGGTCTTGTTATTTGTTTACAAAAAAAAGTAGATAAAAATTTGACGCAACTGCTTTTAAAGCCTCACAGACCTTTTTTTTGAAAAAAATAAGCTTACCGCTCCTGCGTTTAAACCTGCCTGAAATGACAGATAAAAGACCTTTCCTTTAAAATATACACCACTACATTGGTAATTTGCAAAAAGGCAATACCTTTGAACCACTTATAAAACATCCTATTCATTTTTGTCACTTATGTTCTCTCCTTTTAAAAAGAAAGATGACCATTTTTATAATGGCCAAGATAAAAAAAAGAATTCCTTAGAGACCTTAGAGGCCGAGTTAATTATCTTGAATAAAGAAGACCTCAGCAAAGTGGAGGGAGGTAAAGAGGCAAAAAAACCCTTAACGGAAATTTCAGGGCTACGTAATAGTATCGGCGGTACTATACCACTTTGAACAACCCACATACTCATTGTGCTACATGAGCCATTCCAGGATTCTGGGATGGCTCATGTTATTTTAAGGTACTGGTTCAGTTTCGCTTCCGCACTTCTTCGTGGATGACAGTACCTTTTTTCATTTTCTCCTGATATTCCTTTTTTCGTCGTTCGTGAAACGCAGTCGCGAGTTCTTTAATTCCAATGGGTTTCGCATTTTGCTTGCGGTGGTAGGCAAGAATTAAGAAATCAGCCATGTCATCAGGGAAGGTGATACCTGCACTCCGCAAGTAATTAGAAAGCCTTGAGCCCCCATAAAAGCCCCAGTTTAGAATCATCCACTGACCCAAGCGATTGTGCATGACCGCACAAACACTATCTTCAGGCAAGGCTTTATACTTCAACCTGGCTTCCTCGCTAACCCTTTTGTCGAGTTCTAGCATGGCATCCTCTAAATTCTTAGGAATATACACGCCATTTAGGACTTCCTTTCGAATGCGCTCCTGATATTGCTGCTCGAATTCGGCCTCTGTACTTGGCGGACCGGTTTCTTCCTGAGATGTTTGGCAAAATGCGTTTAAATAAGTAAACAGCAAAACAGCCAAAAGCACAAAATTTCTATTTATCATAAGCATTCAGACTAAACAATGAAGATACGCTTGTCTTTGTTTGAAATATTTTTGTTGGAAACGGTCGCCTGGTTAGGTCTATGGCTACTCAGCGACTATTTAGCGGCACTCCTAACGCTAATTCTGGGTGCTATCGTATCCGGAATTTTGAGCATCGCACTTATTTCAGAAGCCATTGAACGATCCAATGTGCCCAAAAAGTATTTTCAGGTCATGGCGCTCAGCATTTTATCCATTGTGGTGGCAGCTGCGATCTATGTCACCCTATTGGGTGGAGAGATGGATTTTTTAGAAAAAAGTTTTTAAGAAATGCAGCATGTTTCAGACGGTCATATTCAATGCTTGGGATTCGTCGCCCAATGCCTCAAACGTACCCGTTTGACGGTTTTTGCGCACACGATTCCAATCAAAATAACGCCCATTCATCACCACATATACCCCTGGCGGCAAAATCTGAACAAATGCCATGGCACTACCAAGATTAAAGAAGCCGTCAGAGGAAGTGCCAAAGGCATAAGGAACCATCGCACCTGTAAGTACAATGGTCTTGTCTTTAAGGTCTGCCTTGGCAATAAGATGGGCTGTTTCTACCATCCGATCCGTACCATGGGTAATTAAAATACGGTTGGAGGGCGTACGGGCACAACTGTGAATGATCAGGGCACGATCTTCGTCGCGCATTTCGAGGGAATCGACCATCATGAGCGTTCTGATGTCAATTTCTACCCCACAACGCCCGAGATGGAACATTTCGTTAAGGTGCGTATCCTTAAAAAATAGCTCGCCGGTTAGGTAATTATACTCTTTATCAAAAGTACCACCTGTTACAAAAACTTGAATCATAGCTGCAAAGGAACGGATTTGAGCAGAAATGTTCTCACTGTTGAATTTGAAAGTCATCCAAATTACAAACTGTTGCATTTAATATTGAAAAACGTTTTACTTTTGCCCATCATAAAAGAATCGCTCACATGAAAAAGAACGAAGAATACGTCAAAAACCCTGGCCGCGATTGGCTTTGGTTCATTATTAGCTCCATCGGCATGCTTGCCCTGCTCATTTGGTTGCCGGAATGGATCTGGGTAGCCTGGCCACTCCAATTCACTTCTTTGGCAGGCGCATTGGGCCGGCTGTAAGCCTTTGGTTTTTGAATGAAAAAGCCAGTTGCAAAGTATGCGGCTGGCTTTTTTTATACGCTTGTATCTTGAAAATCCTCCTGCTACGCTTTTCCTCCATTGGCGACATCGTGTTGACTACGCCTGTAACTCGCTGCCTTAAAAAACAGTTGGGTGCTGAATTGCATTTCCTGACCAAAGATTCGTTCGCTTCTATTTTGGACACAAATCCCTATATCGATCGGGTCTTTACCTTCCAAAAAGAAATTCCAGCTTCGCTGATCGACCATCTCAAAAGCGAGCAATACGATCTGATTCTCGACCTGCACCACAATCTTCGAACCTTACGGCTAAAAATGGCATTAAGACGTCCTGTGTTTTCCTTCGATAAACTAAATTGGAAAAAATGGTTGCTGGTCAATTTGAAAATTGACAGAATGCCCGAGGAGCACATTGTGTATCGATACCTGGCAACTACGAAGCACCTGGGCGTACAATATGATGGCGATGGCCTGGATTATTTTATCCCTGAAACGGTTGATCTTGACAACATTGAACTTCCAGCCCAAGCTTTTGTGGCTTTTGCTATCGGCGCAACCCATGCCACTAAACGATTGCCTGAAAAGAAGATTCTGGAGATTTGCCAACGCATTGCAATTCCAATCGTATTGCTCGGAGGAAAATCAGAACAAGAAACAGGCGAACGAATAGCCCGTGCCGCCGGCGGACATGTGACAAATATGTGTGCAAAACTCAGCCTGCATCAATCCGCCCACGTAGTGCGGTTATCCAACATGGTTATCACCCATGATACGGGCCTGATGCATATTGCGGCGGCATTACGCAAACCAATTATTTCGGTTTGGGGTAGTACGGTACCCAGGTTTGGAATGTGGCCTTTCTACCCAACGGGTATGGACTTAAATACGTCTGTAGAAGCATTGGATCTGGACTGCCGACCTTGTTCCAAAATCGGATTTGACCAATGTCCAAAATCACATTTCAACTGCATGCATAAAATCGATACCGCACAAATTGAAAGTCTGATTTCTTCAATTCAACATGCATCAATTGGATGACTTAAATTCGAGTATCAAAACAATGAAGGCTAAAATTGAAGCAAGCGACTATTTTTTGTTGCAACAAAACCATCGATATTTGCCTCCAAACTGCTAAAATCCATTTTTTCAGAAAAAGCCTCGCCTTGGTTTGTTGCTGAATCTGGATTTTGCTCTACTTTTCGCCGAGAAACATCTTAGAGCCAGAGACAAAAGATTTTCGGACCTTGGATTTCCTTTCAGAAAAACAGAAGTCCTACCCTATTTCAAACACCTAGTCTTTACGGCTCAAATCCATTGTCAATCTGTCCAATGTCAATTATTATGAACATTAGAAAACTACTTTTCCTACTCGCTGCGTCACTTAGTCTTTCAGCACTTCACGCTCAGGACATTCACTTTTCTCAGTACAACATGTCTCCTATGACTCTCAATCCTGCCAATATTGGCAATTTTGAAGGTACTGTTCGCATTGGTGGTATTTACCGCGGCCAATGGGCCAGTGTGATTGGAAATAAAGGTCAATACAAAACACCCTCACTTTGGGTGGATGCACCCATCATCACAGGTTTCCGCAAACGAGATTGGGTCGGGGTAGGCCTCGTCTTCTTCTCCGACAAAGCCGGAGCTGGTGGTCTTACCCACACTGCTGCAAAGCTTGGGGCTTCTTACCACCTTGCTTTAGACAAAAAAGGCAATGCTTATCTTACTTTTGGTGGCCAATATGGCCAGGCCTCCCGCAAACTTAATCCTGAAGGCCTACGGTTTGAAGAAGGGATCGTAAATCCTACGCCAGCAGGTGGCTATAATGCTGGCGCTCAGGTTGACTTTTTAAATGCTACCGAAGCGAAATCCGACTGGACCGACATCGATGGCGGGGTAGTTCTCCGTGCCAAACTTAACAAACGGATGGATATGAGCCTCGGTTACGCCATGTACCATATTGGCAGGGGAAAATATGGTTTGGTCTCAGGTGGCACTTCCTCCGGAGGTTCAAACAGCAGCGACGAAATTGCGCGCCGTTCTGTCATTACCGGCTTATTCAATATTAAGATGACCGACAAATTTTCCGTAGCACCGTCCTTCATTTATCAAACAATGAGCGGTGCCGACGAAATTAGCCTTCAGGCCCTCGGTGCTTATGCTTTCAATACTGAAAAAGATATTGACCTTAATTTTGGCTTAGGATACCGCCTTACTGGTGGTGATGCTATTTACCCCATGTTTGGTGCCCGAATTAAAACACTTCGGGTTGGCCTTGCTTATGATGTAAACATCAGTTCGCTCAATCAGGTAAGTAATTACCGCGGTGGTTTTGAGCTGGCAGCTAATTATATTGTAAAGATCTACAAACCAGCTAAAATCAAAACTAAGGTGCTTTGTCCAAGGTTTTGATCCCCTTTTGTTCTGCTTTCAAAAAGCCAATTCTCCATTCTATAAAAACAACCCGGTCTGACCGGGGAAACGATACGATGAAAAAAATTCTCTTTTTCCTCACCCTTGCTACTTTTTTGGCCATTGGCGCAAAAGCTCAGCCACTTAACCGCGCAACTCCAGAAGCCAACCTTAAATCAGCCAAAGAAGCTGAGGCAGATGGAAACCCTTACGCTGCGCTGGACCTGTATGAAAAATATATGGCCGAAAACAAAAATGACAAGCAGACCGCTGCCAAAGTAGCAAAACTAAATCTTGAACTTCGGGACTATGAAAAGGCCGAAAAAGGGTTTGGTCGTTTGGTCAACCGCGATCGAAAATTAGAGTTTACTGAACTCAAATACTGGCTCGCACTGAGCATGAAATACAATGGAAAATATGGCGATGCGGTCGATATGTTTAATCAGTACATCGCAGATGGTGCTGACGATGCCCTTAAAATGGCCGCTAAACGAGAAATCGCTGGCTGCGAGCTCGCAAAAAAAATGAAGCAGCCGGATAACCTGATGGTCGGAAACCTTGGAAAAACGGCTAATAACCCGCAAACAGACGGCTCTCCCTCTTATAACGGAGGGGATTTATACTTCACTTCTATTCGCTCCAAAGAAGTTGTAATTTTGAATGGCAAAGAGGGCGACTGGCACTCTAAAATCTACACGACTTCAAAATCTGGCACTGAATACGGAGAACCAAAGGCATTGGGGACACAAATCAACCGCGAAGGCTGGCACCAAGGCAACGTGAGCGTTGCAGCCGATGGAAAAACGATGTATTTTACGCGTGTCGAACTTTCTGAAAAAGGTCAGGATATTGGCACAAGCAAAATCTTTATCTCAAAAAAAGAAGCCGAAGGCTGGGGTGGCGCAAATGAAGCAGGTGGGGTAAATGGTGATTTTATCGCTAAACACCCCTGTGAAGGTGAACTTTTTGGCGAAAAAGTACTGTTTTTTGTTGCCAATATGCCTGGAGGTAAAGGCGGTTTTGACATTTACTACGCAACAAAAAAATCAGAAAATACCTTTGGACTGCCTATTAACCTTGGTTCTGTAGTTAATACCGCAGGGGATGAAGCGTCGCCTTTTTACCAGGATGGAAAACTGTGGTTCAGCAGCAATGGCCGACCTACCATTGGAGGGTACGATGTATTTGAGACTCAATGGAACGGCTCAGTCTGGAGCGAACCAAAAATAATGCCTATGGGCATCAATACAAGTCTTGACGACCTGCACTATACCTGTTCTCCAGATGGCTATACAGGATTCATTCAGAGCAATCGTCCCGGCCCAAATAACCTCAAAAGCAAAACTTGTTGCGATGATATCTACGCATGGGAGATAGAACGCATCAAAGTGGATTTGCTGGCCAAAACATTCCGCTACAAACGCAAGGGCGAAAAAGAAAACCAGCCGCTTAAGGGAACGGTAGTTACCATGCTTGATGTAACGGAAAAGAAAGCAACAAATGTGGATGAAAAGACCAATATCGCTGCAAATGATTTTTCGTTCACCCTTCTGCCAGAAAGGTCTTACATGGCCATTGCCAATGCTGAAGGCTACAAGCCTGATACTTTGGTGTTCAACACCTTAGGGGTTAAAAAAAGTGTGAGTATGGAGAAAAAGCTCACGCTCCACCTCATCAAGCGGGAACCAGAATACGATACCCTACGAATCAACGAGCCAATTCGACTCGACAACATTCTGTACGATTACAACAAAGCAGATATTCGTCCAGATGCGGAACCTGATTTACAAGGTGTGGTAGATTTGATGAAAAAATACCCCGACATGAAGATCGAACTATCCTCGCACACGGACGCCCGTGGTAATGATAGCTACAACGAAGACCTTTCCCAACGTCGTGCAAACAGTGCAGTTGCCTGGATCGTATCAAAAGGTGTCACCGCTGATCGAATTTTAGCCAAAGGCTACGGCGAAAAGCAGTTGCTGAATAAATGTACCAATGGTGTAGAATGTACCGAAGAAGAACACCAACTTAACCGTCGTACAGAATTCAAGATCACCGCAGGGCCTACCAGCATTATCATTGAAAAAGTGGAAAAAAGAGAAAAGAAACCAGCTGGCGGGAACTAATCAATGAAGATAATTGCCTTTTAAGGTAATAATTTTTTGAAAACCTAAAATGAAAAAGTGCCTGGCTTTTGAATATCAAAGCCAGGCACTTTTATTTTTTCCCTCAAACCAGTAACCATCCCGATGCATAAATATGACCCAAGCCAGTGCGGGGAAAAAATGAGCTGGTGGAGCATCCGTGATATTTAAAGTACTTTTCTGTCTTCAAACGTTTAGATCATGTCAAGACAGAAGCTTATTTTTTCTACTTTTGCCTCAAATTCAACAATAAATGATAGCCACAGCAAACAGACAGGATCTTAATGAAAGAGTAGAAGCAGCCCTTGATACCATACGCCCACACCTTCGGGTAGATGGAGGTGATGTAGAGTTGGTTGAGGTTACAAACGATATGTACGTCAAGATTCGCTGGATGGGAATGTGTGAATCATGTTCCATGTCTGGAATGACCCTGCGGGCTGGCATTCAGGAAGCAATACAAAGCAAAATCCCGGAAATCGTGGGGGTAGAAGCGGTAAATTAAAAATATGGTCAATGGATTTAAGGTGGTCAATGTGTGCCAAAGCATAAGATTACACCACTCTCCATCGAGTGCAAGTCACATTGCCCACATTAATCACTACCATTTCATACGGGCCTGAATTTTCCAAACCCGCTCTTTCCCGGTTTTTCCTGCATCCGTTACAGCTAGATTTTGGTTGGTTTCCTCCATTCGTGCGTCCAATCGAAGCCAACGATTCATCCTCCAATGGAGATTTAGGTACCAGCGTGTACCTCTTCCAGAAAAAGATGGGATTGATACTGCAGCAAAAAGATCATTTTCAAAGGCATATACCCTTGAATCATAACCCTCGGTGTCGAATATTGCATACCGAAAAGAAGCAGATATTGGACTACTCAATGGCTTGATCACCGCTTCCTGATAAGCAATAAAACCTTGCATCGGTTTGTTTTCCCCGATTTGGTAAGTGGTCCATTCTACCCTGCTGCGGAGTTCAATAGGTTTACTGACTTTATAAATAGCGTGCAACCTAATTCGATCCCGTTTCGCATAAATGAGCCCAAAAGGTTTCCCCTGATCATCATTTCGTTGTTTATTTTCCGATTGCCACAAGGCATACACGGAGAAATTGCGGCTTTTGGTCCACAACAAACGAGCAAGGTATTCCTGACCAACCGAAGGGGCATCTACTTCAAACCGAAGCCATGGATGCCGCCAAATATCTGTATAAAAGTTTAACTGCCAACGCCTTACCCAACGAATATCCGCTCCCAAATAGAGCCCCTGTTCATTGCTTGCCCCGGATGCATCTGAAAATGGATTGCCATAAATGGATTGATAATCCTTTGACAGTGAACGGTGAACTGCAGAAATCGTAACGTGACGATCCGCTGAAAAGAGTAATCCATTTACGGTTGCCAGACCTCCATTGTCGCTTTGTGCCGTTTCACCAAATAGAAACGTATTCCGCCAGCGGTAGTTGTAATCGAGGCTCAGCCCCATCAGACTTTGACCCTGAAATACGAATTGCCTATAGGGAGCCGGAGAACGGATCCAGGGCTTATCATAGGCTATATAAAGGGCATTTGCCGTGATCTGCCCGCGATTACCTATCCAGCTGGCAGACAATCCACCAACTTGTTCATGAATTTTCTTCTCATCCGCGATCTCTGCTTGCGTACGGTGATAACCAGAGGTTTGAAGGGAAGAAAACGCTTCTTCATTGGTTTGAAAGTCCATGGTGTCGATTTCGACCACATTGGCATCCCGACGTCGATTGGAATACAGTGCCGTTACCTCCATGTGTTTGCCAAAGGCAAGTGTACTGGCTGCACCTCTAAAGTAATAGGTCTCCCCAAAAGCGCCATAGGCATTCAATTTGCGCCCACCCCTTGCCACAGAGACTGTTTCCGCTGATTTTCCGGGAGCGAATCCAGTTTGTAACAAAAGCCCTTGTCCCATACGGACTGAATAATCTCCAATAGCTACTGCACGAACCCTTTGGTTCCAATTTTGTAGAAATAAATGCGCGCTATAATAATCAAATCCCAGCGGGTTACTGCCCTTAAACAGGCTCTCCCCGGCATCACTTTCTGCTGTAAATCCATAGCGAAGTCGATTATCAAAGGAATGTCGGTAACGGATTGCCCATGCATTCGGCCCTCCTTCCGCTTTGTTTGTATCGTAATTTGGTGAATCAGGATGAGACCAGCGAAGAAACAATTCTTGCTCACCCTTCCAAAATCCTTCATATAGCTTTGTATTACGGGTATCTATACCTGTTTTGACCCTGCTAAACTGAAGCAAGCGACGGATATCAGCCAGATCCCAGCCAGGAACAGCCTGAAGCTCGTATTCTACCAGAAATGGTCCAAACTGATTGCGGTAAGCCAGCAGGTTTTCCACTTGAAGTTCATTGAATATTTTTATCCCAAGCAAGTCTTCCCTGCCGACGGTATTAAGGTTCAGCGGTCTTTCACGGAGGTGCTCGAGGTTTTCTAAAAAAAGTTGCGCATCCGATTCGGAGGCTGATTCATTGTCGCGAAAGAAATTTTCAAGTAACTCATCTACCGTTTGAGCTTGTAAAAACAAGGGCGAAAGGGTCAAAAACAGCATCGCAAGAAACTTTAACAAAATATTTTTATTCAGATCTTGTGAATAAATAAGGCGTGCTTGCGTCATAAGTCAGATTTACACAAAAAGAAGGTTAAGTGCGAAAGATACGTTTGCGCCAATGACTTTAGACAACACAATTTCCACACAATTCAAAGTGCTAAAACGCAATCAACCACTACCTTTGCCAAATCATTTTTTTAACCATTAAAAATCACCTTTCTCAAACATGAAAAAATCTGTTTTAGGAATCATCGCTGGTGCAGCCATGATGTTCTCTTTGGCCTCCTGCGGCGAAAAACTGCTCACAGATGAGCAAGTACAGGCTGAAATCACCACTGGCTTCGAAGCTGGTAAAGCTGCCGTAGAACAAGAGATGGCATCAAAATGCGATGATAATTTCGAAGATCGGGTCACTGCTACTGTAGATCAGGCCAAAGCGGACTACGAAGCCGAAAAAGCAGCAGCAATGCCTGCAAGTAAAAAGTAAGCCTTTTGAAAACAACTCCAAATTCAATCTTAACTCGTTCACCGAAATTTATTTCACTACGATGAATAAAAAATTGCTTTTAGCTGGCGCAGTAGCTGTGGCTGGCTTTTTTACCCTCACTGCATTCAATGGCAAAACCCTCGTTCAACAAAAAGAGGAAATTGCTTCTGCAGTAACCGCGAAACTCGAAATGCTTCGCACGGAGAAAACAGCTGAATGCGATGCACGCGTTCAGGAAGAAGCCAATACGCGCATTGAGGCCTGGAAAGCTGAAATGGCTGCTGCTCCGGTCCCTGCTCCTGCAAAGGGCGGGACTAAAAAAGGAGGCTCAAAAGGCCCTAAAGTGGATCCAATACCGGTAAAACCTCCTCCTCCAGATCCTGCTCAGGCAAAAAAGGATAAAACAAGCGGCACTCCCGTAAGCAATACAGAGGAAAAAAAGTCAAAAACAGCTGGTGAAGCTCCTGTTCAAAATACAGACAAGAAAAAGTCAAAAACAGCTGGCGGCGGAAATCGTTAATTCAGTTTTCAGATAAAAAAAAAGCCCGACTCAATTGAGCCGGGCTTTTTTTTATCTGAAGTTTAAACTAACGTGTGAACGTTACATTTGAACAGGTATTACTCACGATTGGTGTACCCGTTTCGTCAGAAACTGTATAGGTGATTGTCATTACAGTGCCAGAAATAGAACCGCTCCCAACTACGAAGATATTATCATTGTCAGGTTGCTGACGGGCAATATTGATGGTCGTACCGTCCACCGTTGCTTTTACAGCTGCGATAAAACCACCCGTAGAAACCGGGCCATAAAAACCAGAAAGACTAACATCGCTGATACCTGAGCCAGAAGTTACACCAACCAAATATGGAGAAGCTTGACCAGAGTTTGAGCAGTTTTCGTTTACAGTATACGAACCAAGAAATTTTGCACGAACTTCTGTGTTACAAATTCCTTTACTATCAGCTTCGTACCCAGGGTCACACTCACAAGTACCATCAAGGCAGGTGCCGTTTACGCAATCTAAAGTAGCACACTTGTCGCCGCAAGAAGTGGTGGTCGTAAGAAGAAACGCACCGAAAAGGAATAAAGGAAGAATAAAGAGTTTTTTGCTCATCTTTTGGAAATTTTTGTAAAAGGTGAATAGAATGAAAGTTAATTGTTTAGCGCAAAGGTATGTAAATGCTTCGTTTGAAAGCACTAAACAAAATGTTATTACTATACCCGCTTCCATAGATTACAAGTGGTGCGAAGCGCTGAAATTGCCAAAAGCCCAAACAAACATTTCAATTACACTGTCAGATTTTCTTCGCTTCAAAATAGGAAGCAAAAAGTTTGTACTGGCTTCATTTCTTTAGAGCCAAGCACTTTGTTGTACTTTTGCCGCTTAAACCCAGACTGATGCAGCATCATACGCTATCTATCAATCGTACTGCCCATTACTACTCGTTCGGCACACCCGGACCACATATCAGGCAGCTCTGGATTGTATGCCATGGTTATGCCCAATTGGCCGAAGAATTTCTGGAAAATTTCAGGCTTCTGGAAAATGATCATACCCTTATTATAGCCCCCGAAGGACTGAACCATTTTTACAAAAGAGGCTTCGACGGACCTGTAGGCGCTAATTGGATGACCCGCCACCAGCGACAATCCGAAATAGACGACTATTCTAATTATTTACAAGCCCTTTATGACGCACACATTGCCCAACTTCAACCAGAGGTGCGCATTGTGTTGTTGGGATTTTCACAGGGCACCGCTACCGTTTGTCGCTGGATATTGAAAAAGCTGCCACCATTCCATGACTTGTTACTTTGGGCAGGGCTTCCTCCAGAGGATCTGGACTATGCAGCGCACAAAGCATATTTAGCAGATAAAAAACTTTATCTTTTGTACGGAACTACAGATCCCTTTCTTACACCCGACCGAATGAACGCAGTACAAGAAATAGAAACCAAAAATGGAATCGACTTTAATGAACGCAGTTTTGAAGGTGGTCATGAGATCCTGCCTGATACGCTGCGTGAATTACTGCAAAACCTGAATTAATGTTTTAAATAATGTGGTCAATGTGTTGGAATTTGGTCAATGTGAGGATACCCGATGGAGCATTTGTAACTTTGCAACCTATAGAGAAGTTGCCTGCGTTCCAACTAATTGACCTCTTTCAAAAATATTGACCTCATTCAAATACATTGACCGCATTCCATCACATTGACCTCATTATCATATTGACCACATTATCTACATGGACATTAAAAAAATCCTCCCCCACCTGATCGCTGCCGCTGTGCTGTTCGCCGTGTCGGCTGTTTTTTTTGCCCCTAATTTCTTTGGAGGCAAAGTGCTACCGCAACCTGACAATGATAAGGCTCGTGGAATGCAGACTGAGATCCAGGATTACTTGAAAAAAGGAGAACCTGCTCCGCTATGGACCAACTCCGCGTTTGGCGGGATGCCAGGCTACCAGATCTATTCTCCAATCCACGGTAACCTCACTAAACCACTCGTTAAAGCAACGTTTTTATGGACCGACTCAACCGGAATCTGGGCCCAGATTTTGGTAGCAATGTTGTTCATGTACCTGCTGGTGATCACCTTAGGGGCTGATTGGCGCGTGGCTATATTTGGTGCCCTGGCCTACGGCATTAGTACCTACAATGTGGACATTCTCGAAGCGGGGCACTCCACTAAAATGGCTGCGCTTGTTTTCGCACCGGGGATCCTGGCTGCAACGATTATCCTGTTTAATGGGCGATTGCTTGCCGGGACAGGACTCCTTGCCCTCCTGATCTCCATGCAGATATATGTCAACCATATCCAAATCACCTATTACACCTTGTTGATCGCAGGAATCTATGTGCTTGCGCAATTGATAGAATCAGTGCGCCATAAATTACTGGTAAATTGGGGCAAACAGGTAGTATTGATGGGCCTGGCCTTTACAATTGGCTTAGCCTGCAACCTATCCAAACTTTGGCCCACATACGAATACGGTCAGGAAACCATCCGGGGTAAATCTGAACTCAAAGCCAGTGCAGACAAAGGCGACGGACTTAGTAAAGACTACCTGTTTGGCTGGAGTTATGGGGTTTGTGAAAGCATGACACTCCTGGTGCCCCACTTTGCGGGTGGAGGTGCCGGCGAAACATTTGGGGATACCAAGCTTTTAAGCGCTGTATCACGCCAAATGCCACCAAAGACCACCAAAGCACAAATGCAGTCACAGATCGCTGCCCTCTTTTACAATGGAGACCAGCCATTTGTTGGCACAGCCATTTATTATGGTGCAATTATCTGTTTCCTCTTTTTCCTGGGGGCGTTTCTGGTGCCTGGAGTGACCAAATGGTGGCTTCTCCTGAGTGGAATATTCATGATAAGCTTAGCCTGGGGTAAAAATTTCTTTTTGAATGACCTCTTGTACGACTATCTGCCGATGTTCAACAAATTCCGGGCGGTATCTATGGCATTAGGACCTGGGCAATTGTGCGTAGCTGCACTCGCAGCTATGGGTGTTCAAAAATTAACGGACCCGGACATTGCTTTAGATCAGAAAAAACGCGCCCTTTGGGTAGGATTAGGCACAACCATTCTCTTCTGTTTCATCGGCATGGCCTGCGCAAGCAGTACCGGCCCAAATGACTCTGCCTTGGGAGACAACGCCCAATTATTGGCAGCTTTAAAAGAAGATCGTGCCAATTTGCTTCGGAGTGATCTGATTCGTTCACTGATGTATGTATTCAGTGCGGGTGCCTTGATTTTCCTCTATCTGGGTGGTAAAATGAAAGCTGCTCTAATGGTCCTACTGGTAGCAAGCCTTTCGCTGGCTGATACCTGGCTTGTATGCCTGCGTTCTATACCAGCCAGCAAATACGAATCAAAACAGGCCGCTACTACCCCACCCGAGGAAGAAGCCTTTGACAAACAAATTAAAGCAGACAAAGACCTCTCTTACCGGGTGCTTGATCTCTCCCGTGGTAGCATTACGGGCAATGCAACCACCTCTTATTTCCACAAAAGCCTGAGCGGTTACCACGCTGCCAAACTCCAGCGTTTTCAAGAAGTTGTGGACAAATACCTCGGCAAGGATCTGAGCAAAAACCTGCACATCGTGGGTATGATGAACGGGAAATACCTCATTGGAGACAAAGGGCAGGTATTCCCTAATCCGGAAGTGTGTGGTAACGCCTGGTTTGTTAAAAGCTTTCAGATGGTCACGAATGGAGACGAGGAGCTCAATGCACTCGGTCCGCTCAATCCAAAAGACAGCGCCGTAATACAGGAATCTTTTGCTGGAACTTTACAGGGCCTTAATCTTCAGCGTGACAGCAACGACTATATTAAACTCACAAAGTATCACCCGGACCGCATGGAGTATGAGTACTCAGCCAATTCCGAGCAACTCGCTATTTTCTCTGAAATGTGGTACCCGCCTGCTAAAGGCTGGAAGTGTTACCTCAACGGTCAGCCTGCGCCAGATTTTATCAAAGCTGACTACCTACTTCGTGCCATGCGCCTGCCTGCGGGACAAAAGCAGCAATTAGAAATGCGTTTTGAACCGAGGTCATTTTATTTGGGTGAAAAGATTGCCTACGTAGCTTCGGGTCTAACACTGCTACTTTGTCTTGCTGCCTTGTTTTTCTGGTACAAGAAAGGGGGACATATAGGGCATCCAGCTAATTTAAGTGACGTAGAAGAGCCTTTGGCCAAGCCTGTTAGAACGGCTGCTAAAGTATCTGAAAAGAAGAAGGGATAAGACTATTCCAAGAAATAATAAGTCGGGCGTTTCCGGGGTACGGAAACGCCCGTTTTGTTTTTTGTGTGCTTGGTATTCTATGTATATTGGGAACTGATTAGCACCTTTTAGTACCTATTTCTGTAGAAATTGCAAGCACTTTGACTGCCGTAGCGAAATATGGGTAGATTTAATACAGATTGATTCGTTGGAGGTACAACCGCTACTCGGCGTTATCGGTAATAAAAACGTGCTAATCAGTTGC
>CANJPT010000006.1 GCA_947476195.1 Lewinellaceae bacterium
ATTATTTGAGAACAAACAAGTTGTGGAATCAAACGCACAACAGAATATCGGCCACGGACGGATCGAAACACGAACTTGCAGGATGATTTCAGCTGAAATGTTGCCAAACGCTACAGATTGGATCGGACTAAAAAACTTGGTTGAAATTCCCTCTGAACGCACTGAAGTCACTACTGGGAATACAGCCATTGAATACCGATACTACCTGACCAGTTTAGATGAAACAGTTGTAAAACTTAACCAACTTGTTCGCCAGCATTGGGGAATCGAAAATAAGCTTCACTGGGCAATGGATGTTCAATTTGGGGAGGATTCGAGCCAAAAACAAAGCAATAATGTCCCACAAAATTTGGCATTGATTCGAAGATGTGTACTTAACCTTTTGAAATCTTTTCCCGAGAATATTAGTGTAAATCGAAAAATCTCTAAATGCGCAATTTCAGATGATTACAGGCAGAAAATACTTGACTTTTAATGCGTTTGCCCTGGCCCTGTGTGGCCATTTCCCTGCGATCCAGCAAATACACAAGCACAGGTTTGGTCGCGGATACCAGAAAATACAAAATATGGAATACAAAGCATCTCTCGACGCACTTGCAAAAGGAATAACAATCGGAGTTTTTATCCTTTTCATTGCCATCGGGCAACAAAGTGTAAGGGCGATACTTGTTGCTAAAGGCGACACAGCCGGAATTTTAATTCACTCCGGGATGCTTTTGTTGTTTGTCGCCATTTTATTGGGTAGCTGGCTTTACGCTCCACAATCTTACACACTCGACCGTAACGAACTGACCATTAACCGACCCATTGGTAAGGTGAAAATCAAACTCGGAGACCTTAAACAAGTTCGGCTACTTGCCGACAATGAAACGAAAGGAACCATCAGGACCTTTGGCGTTGGCGGGCTTTTTGGCTATTTTGGAAAGTTTTATATGCCCGGTATTGGGCACGCTACATTTTACGCTACACAACGAAAAAACAGAATTTTGATCGTAACAAATAACGACAAAATATGGATCATAACCCCGGACGACAATAGCATGGCTGAAAAATTAAAACTATAAAGACCATAGGAACACGACCATTTGATCCGTTCGAATCTGCTTTTCTACCAGGGGTCTGACTTCCGGAATAAAGAAAATAGGAGATCAGGTCAAACGATCCTCCAAATACAGCTCAAAACCCCGAACAAACAATACACCTGTCGGTTTTGCCAAAACTCGCCTGAAAGACAATCTCCAGGCCGCCCGCGAAGCGTGAACGCGTGCGCGCGATATCTACATCATAAGAAATGGTAGCAGAAAACTGGTCATTGCCCAATTGTATGGCGGGTACCAGGGTGTTAAGGGTGAATACTGATTTGGGCAGGCTACCACCTCGGAGATAGGCGCCTGCGGTCATTTTCATCCCCGCCTGCCCGGAGAAGGATGTTTGATAAAACACACCGGCCATTGTCTGCCACTGAAGGCTGTTAGAGCCCGTTACGGATTGTCGGCGGTACAAGGCCCGTGCCTGTATGCTTTGTTTGTTAACGTGGGTTTTCCAGAGCGAACAGGTTCCATAAAAAACCATTCCCACGCCCAGCCGGTTTTCATCGCCCAGCAGTGAATACACCGGTTTGTTCAGATGCCGCAAGGAAATGCCGACCGACCATGCTGCTTTGTTGTTGTACAATACAAATCCCGACGACAAATCGGGCTGGAAGATATTGGCACGCAAGAATTTCTCACCATTGCTGTTGGACGGATCATAGGTGCCATTCTGAAACTGTTCGTCGAACTTCAGTTTTTCCGGCTGTATGCCCATGGCCAGCCCGCCCAGACTGCCGCCGACAGCCCCGAAGGTTCCATTCCCCAAATGGTGGTGGTAGGAAGCGGTCAACATTCCGTTGCTGTTGTAGAAGTAGCCCAACGGACTGAAATCGTGCTGAATGCCGATACCAAGTGCGTAGTAGTTCTTTTTGCTGTTTTGCAGGCAGAAACGTATGTCGGCAAATACAGATTCGCCCTGATATGAATTCTGGCTTGTGAGGTTGTCCCACTGTCCGCGGTACAAGGCGGCCACCTGCGTTCTGTGTACCGATCCGCTGCCGGTGGCTGCCGGGTTCAGCAACTGTGGCACCTCAATACTGTTGGCAAAGTGATAGTCTTGCCCCATGGCGAACAATGGAGCGGTAATCAGGAATAAAAAGATTGCTTTGGCGCGCATGTTGCTTATCTGATGAGTTGAACTGTTCCCGCAAAATTCCGGTTCACTCCGTCCGGGAAGACAACGGAAATGGTGAAACGGTAAGAACCAGCCTCAGCCTTCACACCACGAAACAAGCCGTCCCAGCCGAAAAGACGGTCTTCAGGGGTGGCATTTTCATGGCCTTCAAGTTCTGCCAGGTCGAATACAGTTTCGTTATATTTATCAAAAATCCTGAAGTAGGCTATCCGAAGAGCCTCCGGTACGTTGCTTCTGGAATAGAAGATATCGTTCACACCGTCGTTATTGGGCGTGAATGCATTTGGGATGAACAGCGAAGCATCGTAGTCAATGGAGAGGGCTATCCGGACCGTGTCGATTTTGGTGCATCCGTTGTTGTCGGTGGCTACAACTGTATAAATAACAGGTTGAATGGGTCTTGAAACAGGGTCAGCGATGGCTGGATCGCTCAACCAGGAGCTGGGATCCCATACAAAATCAACGTCCGCCTTATTTACCTTGGCTGATAGGGGAGCATATTCTCCCAGAATCAGGTCATAATAATCCTGTTCAACGTGCAACAGAAGTTCGTTGACGGGAAGTACATACACAATAGTATCCTGAAAGCAACCCTCCTTGCTTTCAGCCCTGACCGTATAGCTTCCTGGAGCGAGTCCGTTGTGTATTGCCCCAGGGACATTGTAGCTTGGGCCACTTACAAAGAGGTTATCCTGAGGCCCGGTGGTAGCAACCAGATCTGTTCCAGCACCAGCTATACAGTGCAGCGTTGTGGCTACCTGCAGTACTGGTAAGCGTAATACTTCAAAAGACACGTGTGCAGTGTCGGGGCAAATACCATCGTTTGAAGTATAAAAGGTGGCGGAATAGTTGCCAGCCTGATTAAACGTCCGTTCAAAAACAAAATCATCCGTCGAATACCCATCACTTACTTCCCACCGGACGGCTGTAGCGCCGCTTGCCTGACTCAGGAAGGAGGCCGTTGCGGGCGCGCAGGCCTGCGGAAGACTGAAACTAAAATTGGCTTCCGGGATGGTTCTGACTATGACCTCTGTGGTATCTGCGGCTGGGCAGCCCTCGGGCGATAACACCTTCAAAATTGCCCTGAAATTGCCCTGTGCGCCGTATTCGTGTATAAGTGTGCAGCCGTCGGAAGAAGTTCCGTCACCAAAATACCAGGAGCAGGAAGCGTCTGGATTATTGCTGACTCCCTGAAACTGAGCCGTAGTAAAAGTGCAGATCGAATCAGTGGCCGTGGCCAGTGCTGTAGGTAGTTCGTGTATGATGAGGCTCCCTGAGGCCGTGCTTTCACAGCCCCGCTGGGTGGTGACTCGTGCAAACGGCGCGTAAGTGCCCGGTCCTGGGTACACGTGAGAAATATTTCGCTGCTCCGAAGAGTCACCATCGCCAAACCAGAGTTGTATTCCCGGCGCAACGGAGTTCACCCAGAAACTGACAGGCTCACCCGGACATTTTTGCTGGTCGTGAATCAAATCGATATCGGGCAGCGGATAAACGGTAACAGGCAGTGTTACACTATCGTAGCCACAGCCGTACGCATACAACGTGATAAAGTATTGGCCCGGGTATTTAAAAAGTACTGAAATCGTATCGCCCGAATAGCTTTCGCCAGTGGATACTTTCCAGACAATTTCCGAACCCGGGGTGGCAAAACTGATGACCTGTGCCTGTAATCCTTCGCACAGGCGTGTAGTATCAGGCAAGCCAACCAACACGGTCACATCAGGAGAATTCACAACTACCTGGTGCCAGGCGGTATCGGAACCGCACAAATTGGACGAAACAAGCCAAATCCCCACGGTATCTGGCTGATCGCCCGTAAATAGCTGGAAGGAAGTGGGCTGATCGAAGGAACCCGTGTACTGGTGTCCATTGGAAACGTAATAGTTGTTTTGTAACGAATTTCCGTAACTGCCAAGGACAAGTTCTGCAACGCTACCGGAACAGGGTTCATCAAAAAGAATATTGAAATCGGCCCTCGGCCTCGGCGCCACCTTTATCGTGTGGGTAAATTCAGCCAATCCGCAGCCATTGATCATACTGACCCGCACCTGGTAGGTGGTGTCTGTGATTCCATCGTAGTAAGTAACCGGGGGCGGATTATAACCGTAATATTTTTGTCCATTCCCCATATCCCAGACATACTGACGGCCGTCGTTCGGACTCAGGTTGGAGAAATAGACGGTGAGTGGGGCGCAACCTGAATCCGGAAACACAGAAAAACGAATCACTCCAGACAGTTGCTCTGCGGGTATTACCACCTGAGTGCCATCCGTTACGGTGCAAAGAGGCTCTCCGGTGAGTGGGTTTACGGTAAATGCGGTGTATTGAACGGAATAGCTTCCTGGTTCGGTGTATGCATGTTCGAGCAGTCCAAGCCCCGAGGTTCCATCACCCCAATCAATCAGGTGAACCACACCCGAAGTGGCCTCTGGCAGCACGCTGACCACTTCACCCCGACAGGCGGTATCCCTATCTAAGCTGAATCCGGCCGCTGGTGGGCCATAGACGGTTACTGTTCGGGTATCCAGGTTGCAGGCGTCTGGCAAGCCCGGATTTATGTATGTGTAAAGATAGGACGTATCAAGCGCCAGTTGGGAGATGTTCACTACGTTGCCGCTTAGGGCAAATCCGTTGAAGTAGCCTCCTGGAGAGGCATTGGCCAGTTGTACAGCCAGTTCACTATTGCACACGACCAAGTCTTCGCCAGCTTCCACGGCGTTACCCGGGGCAACATTGACCCTGATAGAGTCGGTACGCCGGCACAGATCGAAACCGCGCACGAACACCAACAGATAAGACCCAGGATCAACCGGGTCGAAGTAAAAACCATTGCTGTTTTGAAAAATATGCTCGCCCTCCCAAAAACCGAGGATGGTATCGCTGGCTTCCAGATAAATTCTGCCTGTACCAGAGCACAGAACAGTATCCCTGGAATAAATTTCAACATCCTCTGGCGCTATAAACTCAGAAACCACGCTTTTTTCTGCCAATCCGCAGGAATTACTGGCGGAGGCTGTGATCATGTAGGGCCCAAATGCGGCGTTCAGTTTAACTGGAAAACTGTCCTGAATAGCACCATTCACCTGGTACAACAGGCTGGAGTCGAATGGAGCAGGGGTAAATTCTGTTTCCAGACAAGCCAGGGCCGGGATGTCGAGGGCTATTTCAATGGGTAGTTCTACGGTAAAATGAATCGTATCGGCACGCCTGCAAACACCTATTCCACTGTAGGTAAATGCTTCAAAATCTCCCGGAGTATTGGGCACAAAGAAAATTCCGGAGGTGTCGTTGTAGAAACTTCCTGAAGGCCCCGACCAGTTTCCGGCCGGATAGGCAAATATGCGTATGGTATCAGAATTGATGCAAGCCGTCACGTCCCCATTCGGATAAGCAATAGCAATATTGGGGGCAGCGCGAAGCGCGAAAGTGTCATAGGCATGAACTTCCCCGCAAAAATTCTTCATGACCGCTTCGAGAAAATAAATATCGTTTGAAATTGGCAGAAAAATTGGGAAAGTATCCAGTTTAATACCGTTAAGGGTATAGGTCACGTTCGAGTCTAGCTTAATCGGTGTATAAGTAATCGCAGTACAGGAATCTCCCTGCGCTTGTAAACTGACCGCAGGTAATTTGATAACATTGACAATCACTTCTGCCCGGTCGTTGGCGATACAATTATTGCTGACCTCCAGATAAATCTTGTAGGTGCCTGGCTGTGAGAACTGCATGGCCACAATATTGGTATCTGGCGCTGCCGGATCGGGGTACCACTGCCAGCCGCCAGCCGGACCCTCTACATTCCATGAGAAACTGGAACTGGAGAATGAGTTTGCTCCCGTCAACTGCAGGTATTCCAGCGAATCGTCCATGCAAATATTGTACTCGTTGCCTATTACATTGATTGCATTGTTGGTGATCGGTATCAGTTCGGCATCGGGCGGGTATGATATGGTAAAGGTTCCGGATGAACACACCGTATCACATACGTTCCCTACACAGTAGGTTACATTATAGGTCCCACCGTCGGTGAATACATATCCAAGGGTATTTCCGGTGTAATACAGGCTATCCCCCAGATCCCATACCTCATAATTGACGCCGGCAACGGGACAGTCGGACAGTCCACCCCCCCCACCCACTAATGATCCCTGAAGGGTAACTCCTTCGTTTGCGCAGGGGTTAGACGACATAAAAAAGTTGGCAACAGGCGGATTCCGGAATGTTAGAATGAAAGCACTGTTGGTGGGGTCGGCCAGTGAGTCGGCCTGGTAAGTTTGCAAAATAATCGTGAACGACTTCTGATATTGGCAAGTGCCATAAAAGTCAGAAAGGTTGTACACATGCAACTGCGAGGGTGGATTCAAGCTGCCAGGAACCACCGTAAGGGGGGAATTATCCCCCCAGTCAATTTCAAAATGATCTATACTGTCTTTGCTTGGATCATTCGGATCCACAATGATATTTACACAAATCTCTTCCAGTGGACCGGTGATACAGTAAAACTGTACCCCGTCACAAGTGGTGATGGTTGGGTTATTGTAGGTCTGACCGAAAAGCCGGGCTGAAACAGCCAACAACCCAAGGAGAGACAGGATAGTCTTTCTCATTATCTGATTAATTTAAGAGTTCCATTAAAAATACTGACCTCATTATCAATGAACCGTGCGGCAATCACGTATCTGTACGAACCTGCCTCTGCTTTTTGTCCCCTGAACGTACCATTCCATCCGAAAACGGGATTTTCAGGCGTTATCAGACTGCCGGTATCGGTAACCCGGGCCTCAAAAACCTGTTCGTTGTACTTGTCAAACACCCTGACGTAGTCCAGACTAAGTACCGAAGGACTGCTGCTGCGCACGTAGAAAATATCATTGACCCCGTCTTCGTTCGGCGTAAAGGCATCCGGGATATAGATTTCGTCTTCTCTTGTGATTTTTAGCACCACCCTTACCGTGTCTATTCTGACACATCCGGTTGAATTGGTGACATACACATAGTAAACCATGGATCGTAGCGGTGTGCAGACCGGATTGCTGATCGTAGCGTTGTTCAGAAACAAATCGGGTTTCCAGACAAAAGTCACATCGGCTTGATTAGAAGTTGTATTGAACTGCACCGATTCTCCGAGGTGTACCTCGAAGTAATCCGTGGCTACCTGCATTTCGACCAGATCGGGGGCTGACAAATGAACAACAGTATCCAGCCGGCAACCAATCTGATTCAGGATGGCGATATTATACTCCCCGGTATCGAGGGCTTCGTGAAAATCACCAATCTGATAGTAGCCGGGCGCACTAACCGTGACAATATTGGTTGGATCGGTGGATATGCGCAGATCAATAAAGTCCTCCGGGTCACATACCGGATCAACCAATATTTCTGCCCGTATTGCATCGTCGAGATGCAGGACAACTTGCCCGGTATCCGGACACAATCCATTGTTACGGGCAGTCATACTTATCAAATGGGATCCGGTTGTCGTGAAAAGCAGATCAAATGCTGTTTGGTAGGATACCGGAACACCATTGTCTTTCCAAATGGCATCAGTTGCAGCCGCTGAAATAACCTGAAATGATGCCGTTACGGGCACGCAGGTCTGCGGAAGCTGATATGCAATTGCTGCGCTTGGTGTTTCCACTACCTGTAGCTGCGAGGTATCTGAATGGAGACACCCGTTCGGGGCAAAAACGGTGAATATGGCCTGATAACTGCCCGCTTGGGTGTATATATGTTCGGCTTCACATTCAGGCTTCACATTTCCATCGCCAAACCGCCAGTAACAGTTGACAGGCGGTGGAGTACTGGTTCCTGAAAAAAAGACTTCACGGCCTGTGCAGGCAACATTATTCAATACCGTCTGAATATCAGGAAGTTCTAATACCTCAATTTGTCTTGTATCGGTAGCCTTACATCCAGGAAGTGTGCTAACCGTGGCAGTAACGATGTAATTGCCTGGGAAAGAATATTCGTGTAAGGAAGACGTCTGGGTGGTGGAGGTGCCATCGCCGTAATTCAGCAAAACAGCCGAAACATTGGCATTCACCTGAAAAGCAGTCTCTTCGTAAACGCATAGGTTCGGGTCTATCACCAGGCCCACCTCAGGAGTGGGATAAACCTGGATTGGCAAATTGATGCTGTCATACCCGCAACCAAATGTGTAGAGGGTGGCCGAATACATACCTGGCGAGTTGAAGACAACAGAAACGGTGTCGCTGAGGAAGGTATTGCCATCTGAAAACTTCCATAGAACCGGTGCTCCATTGGTAGACTGGCTGTACAATTCCACCGGAATACCGGTACATAGTGGTGTGTTGGGTGTGCCGATCAGTGCATTGACAGCGGCGGGGTGGACCACCACTTCCTGATAGGCTGTATCGGAACTGCAGCTATTGGAAGATACAAGCCAGATTCCTATAGTATCGGGTTCGTTCTGGGCATAAAAATGGAAAATTGAGGATATTCCTGATGTAGCCGTGCTGACTTCTCCGGTAGAGGTGTAATAGGTATTGCTTTCCGGGTATCCGGTACTCAGTATGGAAGCCTCCAGCGGGACACCAGAACAGATTTCGTTCAAAAAAAGTGCAAAATCAGCCACTGGATTAGGCAGTACTTTAATGATCTGTTCCGATTCGTAAAACCCACAGCCGTTTGGCACGCTCAGACGAATGTGATAAATTGTGTCAGCTGCGCCATCCGGATAAGTCACCGTTGGCGGCGAAAAGCCATAAAAACTCTGTCCGTAGTCCGTTTCCCATAAATAATGGTTGTGCTGAGCTGTGCTCAGATTAACAAACTGCACCGTAAGCGGTGCACAACCGAAATTGGGCTGTGCAACGAAATTCACGGCTCCAGGTGGTAATGGCGCAGGAATTTCAACGATGGCCGAATCCCAGATGGTACACAATGGCAGGCCTGTTAACGGATTGATGTTATAGGCCGCGTAATGAAGCGAATACGTTCCGGGTTGGTTATAACTGGCCGAGAACGTATTGATAACCCCGTTTCCCCAGTCGGTCTCATATGCTACCCCGCTGATAGCATTGGGCTGTAAGGTGAGCAGTTCACCCTGACAAACGGTGTCTCTGTCGAGCATAAAACCGGCCTCTGGCAATGAACGGACTACCAGTGTCAATTCGTCGCTTTTGCAACCAGGAGGAAAGGTGGGGTCAGTATATAGGTATTTATAGACTGAATCACGTTTTATCAACGACAAATCAATCATATTTCCTGAAACAGCAAATCCGCTGAAAAATCCGCCAGGTGAGTAGCCTGTAATTTCAACTGACGAAGCTGTTTCGCAAACAAAGATATCCGTACCTGCCTGAATACTATCCGAAGGGGCAACTTGAATGGTTATAGTATCCCTGCTCAGGCAAATACCCAGGCCCCGGGTATATACCAATTGGTATGACCCCGGTGTGAAAGGATCAAACCAGGTTTGTCCCTGATACTTGAATAGATGTTCACCACTCCAGAAGCCTGTCGAATCGCTGGCCCAAAGGGGAAATGATGGCGTCCCCGTGCAAAGTGCTGTATCGGGAGAGAGGATATAGACTTGTTCGGGATAAATCACAAGCAGCGTGGTGGATACAGTTGTGTCTGTACAGGTATTCTGCACCGTTGCTATAATGTGAAATGGACTTTGCGGGGCCTCGAGGGTAACCGGAAAGCTGTCGATCACTACACCATTTATGGAATATATCGCTTCTGGTTCAAAGAGTGTTGGGGTGTAGTCCCACAGGAGACAGGCCACTGAAACCGTATCCAGCGAAAGCGTGATCGGCTTGTCTACCTTCAGCGACAGGGTATCAGCCCGGCGGCAAATACCATAATCGCGGAAAGCGATGAATCGGTACGATCCAGGAACATTTTCCACAAAAAAGGTATCCTGAGGTGTAATTTGCAAGCCTGCCCCATTCCAAAATACTGGCAGGTTGGCATTCAGCCTGATGGTATCCAAATTGATGCACACGGCTAATTTGGAGGTGTCGGGGGACAGAATAACGACATCCCGGGCCGTTTTAACCCAGAAGGTATCTTTCAGCACCTGGTATTTGCAGGTATGTGTCAGCTCAGCCTCCACATAGTATGGTGTGGTACTGACCGGTAGCGTCACTGGAAACGAATCGGTTTGTACGCCGTTGATCCGGTAAACTGCTCCTGGGATATATGGGGAAGGGGAATAGGATAAATCCACACAGGTATCCCGCTGAGCTGTGAGCGATAAAACCGGAGGCTCAACTACCTCAACGGTCAGTGTTACGGTATCCGGTAGGTTGCAAAAATTGTTGGCCTTGAGCTTGATCTCATACACACCCGGTTCGATGAAAATGATTCGGGCCACGCTGGTGTCAGGAGGATAAGGGTTTGGATACCAGAACCAGTTTTGCTGTCCGTTGCCAAGCCAGGCGTAGAAATTTTCGTACAGGGAAACTCCGCCGTCAAGCCTGATGATTGACCAGGGTTCCTCAAAACAAACCCTGTAGTGCAAATTACTGATCAGCGTAGCGCCCGAATCAATCACCGCATCAGCCTCCGTAGCATTGAAGGCACCAATAACGGTGGAGCGACAAACCGTATCGCATACATTACCGGCACAGTACTTCAGCGTCTGAACGCCCACGGTATCCCAGTAATAAGTTACCTGGTTGCCCAGGAAAAAAGTTCCGTCCTGCAACAGCCACGATTGGTAATTCAGGGCCTTATCGGAACAAGGCACTTCCTCCCCGGTACCTATAAAAAGCACTGGGTCTCCCACGCAGGACACATAAGGATCTACCGTAAAATTAGCCTTTGGAGGATTGCGTAGCGTGAGTAAAAAAGCGCTGTTCGTGGTCTCAACCGTGATTATTGTGTAATAAGTACGCAGAATAACCACGTAATATCCTTGATATGCGCAGGAATCTGCAAATTCGGTAACGTCGTACAGGTGCGATTGACTCGGAGGATGAAGCCCACCGGGAATAATAGTTGGTGTTGAATTATCGCCCCACTCAATTTCAAAGTAATCAATAATACCAAGGTTGCTGTAATTTGAATCTACAACAATCTCTACGCAAGCTTCCATTGTATCCGCTGTGACGCACAAATACTGCTTGCCATCGCAGGCAGCAATAGTGGGATTGTTATTCTGCGCGTGCGCAGCGCTACATAGCACAACAAATAGGAGGAATAAAAGAGCCGTAAAATCTTTTACTTTCAAAGATGGATTTTCACAACGATTCGTTTTTTGATATACTTTCATAAAAAGTAAGAGCAGATTAAAGGTTAAATTGCAATAGATTTTAGCATTTTATTATTGAATATGATATGATAAAGGTGTCCAAATCTCTATTGATAGACGCGTCTTTTTTTCGTAGTCTTCTATTTAAAGCCCTTGCTTTCAACTTTATAAATGAGATAAACGACTATATTTTTGGGAGTATTAACTGGTAATTTCCTAAAACAAAATTATACATAAAGCAATACTTGATTTCAGAATCTACCCGTATTTAAAACTATTTTTCGGGGATCTTTACGATAGAAAAGGTAATTTATGCAGGCGGGTTTAAATTAATTCTTAAAATTTATATTTGTAGGCCTATACCCCGTATAACACTGGTCTAATCTTCACAACGGCTAATGTATGTGCGTTTAATAAGCACGCAAATTCTGGAATGTAGACAGGCAGCTAAAACGAGAGACAACAATACAAATGAAAAAAATAATGTATCTCTCTTCATACTACTGGACATTTTTGTTTTGCCCACAGACCTATAAGGTTTCCAAAAATCTTATATGTCTCGATTTTAGAAAATGTCCAGTAGTGTGATCTCTCTTACTTTATATAGGTAATATTTCAAAAATTATGTCTGGCCCAAGCCTTCAAAAAGCAGTCAAAGATCGTTTTTTAGCAGAATTCTTTGGCTTTTTCAGGTGTTCTTTTTCTCACAATTCGATACCCTCATCGCCCAAAAGTAACTAAAAAGATTTGATTGGCGCAGGGATTATTTAAATTGTGTGGGAATAGACTTTTTAGGTGACTTTTATGCTCAATCAAGTCATTTTTGTTCGTAGCCCAGGTTTGGAATTTTCTGGTCGTAGTCAGTTCGTTTCATGGATACCAAGCATTGCAGGAAGTTGACAGAATCCATACTACTGGACATTTTCTAAAATCGAGACCTATTAGGTTTCCAAAAACCTTATAGGTCTGGGGGTAAAACAAAAATGTCCAGTAGTATGGACAGAATCGCTTTCTGGCATAACGCCCAACATCTTCAGGATTCGCTTTTGGCCCTGGTTAAGTTGCGCTGTCCAAGTTGGTCGTGTAGATCTTACTCAGGGTTTTATGCTGGTATTTAAGGTGGTAAAAGTTGACGAGCGAAGTGGGAAACCCGCTTCGCTCGTCAAACTTTTACCGCTTTTTAATCTATTAAGGAGCATGTTTGAAGGACAGGGAAAGCCTTTACCAGCAAGATAGTTGCTGGCCAAACTCCAATTTCCGAACAAATGCTAACACATCACTTCTTCAATGAAGGTTCCACTGCATAAGCCTTATCAAACCACTCTCCAGATTTTTCCGGCTGCCCCATATCCTTATAAGCCGATCCGATGTAGAAATAGAGTATACCGGATTTTTTGTTGTCGGCATATTTAAGGGCCTCTTTCCACTGCTCAATGGCTTGCGGGAATTTTTTCTGCATGGCAAGCACGGCACCCAGATTGCGTCGGCCATCTACAAAGCGCGGGTCGAATTCAACTGATTTGCGGTACACCTCCTCGGCCTTCTCAGGCTGTCCGCGGCTGAAATAAATTTTGCCCATATTGGAAAGCACCTCAGAGTTGTTGTAGCGGTATTTTAGTGATTCCTGGTAGTCCGTCAAGGCTTTATCCCAGGCGGCGCGCTGTTCTTCCGGGTTTTTCAGCACTTCTCCCAGGCGGAAATACGCGAGGCCACGGCTGCCGTATGCGTCATGGTATTGCGGATAAAGCTCTATGCATTTGTCGTAACATTCGATTCCTCGTTTCACTTGTTCCACGTCTTTTACGATGCTTTCCTTTTCGTCCATACCAATGCGCACCGTTTCCAGGGCATTGTGGTAATTCAATTTGGCACAATTGGGCGAATTAGGTAGATCTGCTGCATACAGTGATGCACTGTCGTACCATGCCCCGTTTCGGAAGACCGTTTTAAGTGAATACGCAGCAATCAAAACGCCCACAGCCATCCACAAGGCTATTCCCTTTCCGTTGGGGTTCCAGACTTCTCTGAGGTCATTGATCTTGAATATTTTGCAAAACAGCCAGCCCACAGCCAGCGCAAAACCAAATGAAGGGATATAAAGCAAACGTTCCCCGTAAGAGGTACCGATGAGCATCAATACGTTGCTAAAGACCGAAAAAGTGGAGAGATAAAAAAGGATCGCAAAGGATAGGATATGCTTGCGTGACAAATTAGCCAAAGCCCAAACACCCATCCCGACATAGGTGATAAAGCCTGCTATGGCCCGCCAGTCTCCAAAGCTCACCACTTTCATTTGCGGGTAGCCCATGTCGCACACAAGTGGGTGAGGGAGGAGTAGCGTCCACAGGTAGCGTCCACACATCATGAATGCCGAGGCTAGACGTTCTCCCTGATTTTTGGTCTCTACCATAAAGTTATCCAGGATGGAATAGGATTCAGGATAGGGTTGTGCGTCGAGGATATGTTTCCGGATAAGCAGGAAAACGACTGCCGGGACCAGTAACGCTCCCGTAGTTTTTGCGATCTTCCCCCCGGATGCCGACGAAAAATACCACATGGCCAGGGGAAAAACAGCCATAAATGTGAGCGAACTTTCCTTGGAGAACATTGCAATCATATAGGAAAGTACAGCTGCAAAAAGCCATTTCAGATCATCTGTTGCAATGAATTCCCAGATGGCCCGGAGTGTGAGGGTGCTGAATAGCAATGCGAGAATCTCGTCGCGGCTTTTGATATTGGCCACTACTTCCGTGTGTATCGGGTGTGCCATGAATACCAGCACGGTGATCGCAATCAGTGCAGGCGGATAGTTGACCAGGATACGCCGCCAGGTATTCCACAATACCCAGCCTGTGAGCGCGTAGAACAGGGCATTCAATGCGTGACCAAGCATAGGCTTGTCTGGCGCGATTTGCCACTCGAAGGCAAACATGGTGAGCGGAATAGGCCGGTAGAGCGATCCGACGCTATTCCAGGAACCAAAACGGTACTCGGTAGAGAAGATCAGGCCAATATTTTTCAGACCGCCTTTTGTGATCCAGTTCGACTTAATGATTGAAAAGTCATCAAGGGTGTATTGATGGCCCAGGGTGTTGGCATATAACAAAAAGCCCAGAGCTGCGGCTGCTATACCCACCCAAAAGGCGCCCTTTATGTTAGGCAATGGACTTTGCACAGCGGACCTTAGACTTTGGATATTTGATTGTTTGCGGGATTGTGGAACAAATTTATCAGGTTTCTTTTTTGACATGTTGCTGTCCTTTTATGGTACGTACTCTATGTTTTTATCGGGCGAATGTACGGAAGGATTATTTTTTTCAAGCAGACTCTCTTTAATACAATACTTGTCTTTATCTTTGAGGACTTCAACTTACTTGTCCATTGCATACATATTTATTCTAATGTAGAATAGATATTTCCTCTTCAAACACAGCGAGGCGCCTTTCAGTGTCTTTGTTAATATGATCAGAAGATTTCTTTTTTCCTGTGGTTTAATGTTTTTTTGGGTAGGTAGCCGCGCAATTGCCCAGGATTGCTCTATCCCTTTTGTGCCTCCTCAGTTTAAAGCCCGTTTAGCATGGCAATCAGGCCAGGATGGCGCGTCTATAACGGCGTCGCCGATGGTGGCTAATTTGAATCCTCAGCAAGACAGCATACCAGAGATCATAGTTACCGAGGGTTCTACCTTCAATACCTATAACAATAGAGTTCTTTTTTACCGTGGGGATGGTTCAAATGCTAACAATCCACAGGTGTTAACCATACCAGGCAATTTCGACTATTATCCGTCAACTATGCTAACGATCGGCGATCTGGATCGTGATGGAATTCCAGAATTACTGATAGCCTGTGCCGATCGGCGCATCCGGGTTTTTAGGAATTATATGGAGACCTCGGGCGACCCTATGACCCTTTGGATTACCTCCGCGGACCTGCTGGATTTTATTGATCAGCGGCCCTTGTTGGCTGACTTTGATGGTGATGGAATATCCGAGGTCTATGCCGGCAGCGATATTTATAAGTTTAATTTTTCGAATCCGACAGCTCCTTCCTTGGTAAAAGTTATCAATGGCCCCGTGAATCAGGGCCGGGCGCAGTATTCAGGCTATGGCGAGGGTAGTTGCAACCCAACCGCAGTAGACATACTTACGGCGGCGGATTGTAATGGCGACCCAGATTGCGCAGGCCTGGAATTGGTCGCAGGCCCGGTGATTTATTCGATTGACCTTGATTTGACGGATGGAGACGGATATGAGATTAAAGTACAGCGTAATCTGAACACCATGATCGTACCGCCCACTGCCGGTTATCGGGATGGTTACACCTCTGTTGCTGATGTGGATTTAGATGGAACCCTGGATATTGTGGTTACTTCGTTACGGCAGACCAATCAGTATGGCATGTATGTGTGGAATAAAAACGGCCTGATCCGGTTTTTTTCTTATCCGACCAATCCGGATAAAAGTGGTAGCCTGGCCTGTATTGCCAATGTTTACGATGATACAAAGCTAGGTTACGGAGTTGACTATCCGGAAATATTGGTTTGTAGTTCGCTAAACTTCACTTGCTACAGTTTGCATGCTGCGCAGTCTTTTCCTGCAACACCTTATTGGTGGAACCTACCCACTACGGATGATTCCGGCTGGACGGGTTCTACGGTATATGACTTCAATGGAGATGGAATCTCGGAGATCGTTTACCGGGATGAAAATAACCTTAGGATCTTATACGGAGGTGCGGCGCCTTTCCCGCCCGGCGTTGATGCACAGCGAAACTGGTTCAAAGTTCCCTGTTATTCGATCACTTCGGATGAGTATCCGGTGGTTGCAGATGTAGACAATGACGGGGAAACTGAAATTACCGTAACGGGACGACTGACCAATAACAACTTCAATTTAAAGGGGCGGCTACGGGTCTATGATTCCGATTCCGGTCCATGGGTCCCTTGTCGGAACGTCTGGAATCAATTCAACTATTTTATTGTCAATGTAAACGACGACCTCAGTATTCCTGCTCCACAACAGGTAAACCATCTTGAACTTCCAACACAGGGTTCAGGAAAACGTCCGCTGAATATTTATTTGTCGCAACTCCCCATTCTGAACGATAGCTTTGAAACCTTTATACCACTGCCTGATGCTACGGTCTCAATCAGCCAGTTTATTTGTAAAACGGACAGTGTGACGGTACAGTTGAATGTATGTAATACAGGAGATCAAGTCTTGCCAGCCGGAATGCCCATTTCTTTTTATCAGTCTGACCCGACTGCTACGATGGCACTTCACCTTGGAACGGTGCAATGGACCAATGCTTTGATCAAAAAAGATTCCTGCAAGATTTTCAGCTTTACCCTTCCAAAAACTTCGGGCACTGCTTTTGGGGTGCTAAATGACGATGGTACACAAGTAACACCCTTCCAGTTGGGCGCTAATCCCCCCTTGCCCAACCTACTGGAATGCAGCTTTTTGAATAACATTTTTCAATTTCAGATTCCAGGCAATCTGCCTCCCATTAACCTCGGACCTGACCTTGGAGCATGCCAGGATACTGTTGTTGTGCTGAATCCCGGGATCGGATATGCCACTTATCTGTGGCAGGATGGTAGTACCAATAGTACGCTTCAAATGCAACAAACGGGCTTGTATTGGGTGGAAGCTACGGATTTTTGCGCCCAAAAACAGCAGGATTCTGTACGCCTGGAATTGTATGGAGTTGCTGATATTCAATTGGATACACTCAATGGCGATTGTTTTGGAAGTCCGGCGATTGTGACGGCTACCGCGCAAAGCGCATACCTACCGCTCCAATACGCCTGGTCCTCTGGCGATACGGTGCCTATTGTGAGCGGGCTGTCTGATGGAATGTACACCGTGACCGTAACCAATGCAAAAGGCTGTACTTCTACCCGATCTGCCTGGGTAGAAGCAGGCGGGAGTCTGCAAGTGACGGCTTTTGTAGCTGCGCCGATCATGTGTTATGGGGAGAGCGGTGCCCTGAGCCTGAATTTTCTGACAGGCAATCCGCCTTACACTTTTCATTGGTCGGATGGTAGCCTCTCTCAGGTTTTCCCCAATGCACTGGCGGGTGATTATGCGGTGACGGTCACGGATGCGGATCATTGCTTGGATACGGTTCAGGTCTCGATCACACAACCCGAACCATTGATTTCCAGCGGTTTTTCTGCCACGGCCAGTTGCCCGGGACTGACTACCGGTACTGCGATGTTTTTAGGAGCGATGCAAGGCGTCGCACCGTACCAACTGCTTTGGTCGAACCATGCAACTACGCCTGATCTGCTTGGTTTGTCGGCGGGAAATTATCAACTTACAGTCACGGATGCGAATGGTTGTACCATCATAGAAAGTGTGCAAGTACCCGAATATCTGGTGCCTGTCACGGAAGCCCTCGAAGCGGATGTGTCCTGTTTTGGGGTAAACGACGGAAGTGTTTCTATGATTGTCCTTAGTGGTTCTCCTGGGTTTGGATTTAACTGGTCAAACAGTTCTACCACAAATCAGATCCAAAATTTGCAACCAGGCAATTACATGCTGACCTTGACCTATGCGGATGGGAACTGTGCACAAACATTTGATTTCCAGATTGCAGAACCATTACCTATTTTGCTTTCGGTTGCACCCAGCCCGGTACTTTGCCATGGCGGCCTGAGTGCAGGTGTTGACCTGACGGTACAAAACGGCGTATCGCCTCTGTCTTTTTTATGGTCAAACAATGCCGTTATTGAAGACCTGGCAAATGTGGGAGCAGGTTCGTATCAGGTAACGGTGACAGATGCGACCGCCTGTAAGGAAGTAATCGCTGTGCAAGTAACAGAACCCATGGCACTTTTGAGCGCAGGCCTTACTTCCGGGTCCGCTTGTCCAGGCGAAGCCAATGGAACGGCCAGTTTTCTGGGTGCAAGCCAAGGGACACCACCCTACAACTTGCTTTGGTCTACCAATCAAACCATTCCTACCCTGAGTAATTTACCCGCTGGCAATTATCAACTTACGCTGAGCGATGCCAATGGCTGTAGCATCGTGGAGAGCACACAAGTGACCGAATATTTGACGCCAACGGTTCTGCCGACCCTTAGTGAGGTGAACTGTTTTGGTCAAAATAATGGCATTATTTCAGTGCAGGTCACAGGCGGTTCACCGGGTTTTGGATACATCTGGTCCAATGGAGGAATGAGTCCTGTCACGGCCAACCTTTCTCCTGGAAATTATGCACTGACACTCACCTATGCCAATGGAGATTGTGCGAAAAGCTTTGATTATCAGATCACAGAACCTCCAGCCCTGCTTTTGATGGATACGGTGGTTATTCCAGTCAAATGTTTTGGGGGAAATAATGGCGCGGTTAATTTGACGACCCTCGGCGGAACTGCCCCGTATCAATTCCACTGGACAGGTAATCAGAACAATGAAGATCTTGTCAATCTTTTGGCCGGGAATTATGCTCTGACTGTGACAGATAATCATGGGTGCACGCTCATTAACCAGTTTACCGTGCCGCAGCCGGCCGCGATTGTCCTTGCGACAAATATCGGAGCCGATACCTGTCAAACCTCAAACGGTTCGATCACCATAAATTCATCGGGCGGTACTTTGCCGTATCAGTATGCCTGGTCCAACGCGGTGTCTGTTCCAAACATCCTTGATCTACCCACAGGTATTTACCAACTGACCCTTACGGATGCAAATGCCTGCTCAGAGCAGCTATCTGTACAAGTTCCGAAATATGGCGAAATCCCGGTAGTGAATACGTATACGAATCTGCTTACCTGCGCTCAGACATCGGTAAATATTGGGGCAACGGTCAATCAGAACAATATTCAGTATACCTGGCTTGCCCCCAACGGCTCCTTGCCTAACCAAGCAGTGCAAATCGTCCAAACGCCCGGAACCTATCAGGTGACCGTGACGAACGCCTATGGTTGCCAATCTACGGCACAGATTCAGGTGCTGGAAGATGCGGAAAGTCCTGTAGCAGATGCTGGCCCGGAGATGTTGGCCATTAATTGTAATGAAACCCTGGCCTTGTTGAATGCAGCAGGTTCCTCTCAGGGCAATGGTTATTTGAACCGCTGGACAGGATTTCAATCCGGCGACGCATTCATAGATACCTTGTCCATCCTTTTGCCAATTTATAAAAGCGGCCTGTACATCCATAGCGTATTGAATTTGCAGAACGGCTGCGTAGCACAGGATTCAGTTTTGGTCAACTGGGATGCGCCAATTGCAGCTGCATTATCCGTGGACTCTATCCTATGTTTTGGTGATGGCGATGGAAAGATCGATATTCAAAATGTAGCAGGTGGAAACCCGCCGTTTTATTATTCGCTGGGCAATCTGCCCTTTACCACACAGCATACTTTTTCGGGTCTTGTTCCCGGTAATTACCTGCTGCGCATCCGCGATGATTTTGGTTGTACGTGGCAGCACACTGTAGTTTTGACTGAGCCTGGCCCACTTTCGGTGGAACTGACGGCCAACGATACCTCTCTTGTGTTAGGGCAAACCATACAACTCATTGCTTCGCCAAACCCTGCCAATGCAGATTTAAGGGCAATTGAATGGGAACCAGGCGATTTGATGTTTAGCCCGATGTCTTTACAGCAACGTTTGAGGCCAGAAACCCGTACCGAATTTGTAGTTCGGATCACAGATCAAAACGGTTGTGTTGCGGAAGATCGGCTGTGGGTTTCGGTGTATAATCACCATATTTATGTGCCGAATATTATACTTCCAGGCAGTGAAGTCAATAGTTGGTTCACGGTATTTGCCGGAAACGGCGTGCAGGAAGTTCGCTCCTTGCGGGTGTTCGACCGTTGGGGCGAGCAACTCTTTGAGCGCTTCGACTTTTTACCCAATGTCCCGACCCTCGGTTGGGATGGTGCTTACCGGGGAGAACCGATGAACCCCGGGGTGTTTGTCTGGTATGCCGAGGTGTTGTTGCAGGATGGGCAGGTGGTGTTTTTGAAGGGGGATGTTACGATAGCGAGGTGAGGTTTTCCTATTGACCGGGTGACTTCAAGTCACCCGATCAATAGGAAAAGAACCAATAAAACCCTTACTTTTGTTCTCAAATAGAAATCTATGTAAGCCTACCGCACACATTCAGTTGTCCATAATGGGCAGGTAGTTGTTCAACTCCCGGAGGGTTTCGAGCATATAGATGTCGAAATCATCGTCTTGAAATCTTCGTCAACGAGCGAATCTGAGCCACAAAAAAAACGGAAATACAGCAAGTATTATGGCATCCTAAAAACAGGATTGCCCATAGAAGAAATTGACGCTCAACTCAAAGCATTGCGCGAAGAATGGGAACGACCTATCTATTAGACACCAACATCGGTATCTACTTTCTAAGTGAGGCGGTGACTTCAAGTCACCGCCTCACTAATTTCCCAGCATTAGTTACTTTTGCCCTATGGCAAAAAAACTCTTCCTCCTTGACGGACACGCGCTGATCTACCGCGCTCATTTCGCATTCATCACGCGGCCACTCATGAACTCCAAAGGCTGGAATGTTTCCGCCGTGCAGGGTTTCATGCGCACGATGTGGGATTTGATGCAGAACGAAAAACCAACCCACATAGCTGTTGTATTCGACCCGAAAGGCGGCAACTTTCGCAACGAAAAATTTGAGGCTTACAAGGCCAACCGCGAGGCGCAGCCAGAAGACATCACCTTTGCTCTGCCCTGGGTGAATAAGATCGTCAGGGCCATGAATATCCCCGTGGTCATAGTACCCAACTTCGAAGCTGACGATGTGATCGGTACCCTGGCCAAACAGGCGGAAAAAGAGGGATACACGACCTTTATGGTTACACCCGACAAGGATTTCGGGCAATTGGTTTCGGACAATATCCAGATCTACAAGCCCAGCAAAGGCGGTGAGCCTGCAGAGATCTGGGGGCCCAAAGAAGTCTGCGAACGCTGGGGGATTAAGCGTGTTGATCAGGTAATTGACATGCTTGGCCTGATGGGCGATGCGGTGGACAATATTCCTGGCCTGCCAGGTATCGGTGAAAAAACGGCTACCAAACTCCTCAACGAATTCGATACCGTTGAAAATTTGCTTGCCAATACCAACAAACTTAAAGGAAAACAGAAAGAAATTGTAGAAAATCACCACGAAAAAGCCACACTTTCCAAGTGGCTGGCTACAATTGATGTCAATTCTCCGGTTCAATTCCACGAAAAAGATTTTGAGATCGAGCCTTTCAACCGGGAGGAATTGCTGGAGATTTTTAAAGAACTGGAGTTCAAATCGTTGGCAGATTCGATTCTGCGCAGTCCATGGGGAAGCCCTGCCCTGCCCCCCCTTGATGAAGCCCGATCTGCCGCCCCCTCTGATGGAGCGAGGCAGAAAGGGGGTAAGTCTGGAGGAGCTAAGCCGCCCAGCTCCGGCGCAGGAACCCAGGGCAATCTTTTTGGTGATCCTGAATTGGAGTCACAATCCAACGCCTCCCCACTCGAATCCCATGAAGGTGTCTTCCATACGCGGGGTACGCACAATATTGAAAATACAGAACATAGCTATCACTTGGCCGACACGCCCGAAAAGCGAGCCAAACTCATCACCTTGCTGCTGAAGTCAAAAGCAATTTCGTACGATTCAGAAACCACCGCACTCGAAGCACCACAAGCTGATCTGGTTGGATTTTCTTTTGCTGTGAAAACTTTCGATGCCTGGTATGTACCTATTCCGGAGGATCGTACGGAAGCACAAAAGATCGTAGAGGAATTCCGACCTGTTTTTGAAAACGAGCAGATCGTAAAAGTCGGGCAGAACCTGAAATATGATGCGATTGTACTCTTGAATTATAACTGCGAACTCCGCGGGCCTTATTGGGATACGATGCTGGCGCATTATCTCTTAGAGCCAGATCTCCGCCACAACATGAATTACATGGCAGAAACCCTGCTGAATTATGCGCCAGTCAAGATAGAAGACCTCATAGGAAAGAAAAAAGCGGGCACAAAACAGGGCACCATGCGTGATGTTCCGATTGATGTCATCAAAGATTATGCTGCCGAAGATGCTGATGTAACGCTACGCCTACGCGATGTGTTGAAACCCAAACTTGAAGAAGGCGGTGCAGTGTTAGTCAAACTCTTTGAGGACGTGGAAACCCCGCTTATAAAGGTATTGACCGACATAGAACACGCGGGTGTCCGGATCGACCCTGATTTTTTGAAGGCGTATTCCGGTGAAATTGCAGTGCTGATCGTGGCTTTGGAGGATAAAATATTAAAACAGGCAGGGTTCAATTTCAATATTTCCAGCCCGAAACAGGTGGGTGAAATGCTTTTTGACCAATTGAAATTGCATTATCCTGGCAAAAAAATGAAGTCGGGTCAATACTCAACGGATGAGGATATCCTCTCAGAACTTGCGGTAAATCATCCTATTTGTGCCGACATCCTCACACACCGCAGTTTGATGAAATTGAAGTCTACTTATGTGGATGCTTTGCCCGCACTTGTAAATCCGCGCACAGGCCGGGTACACTCATCCTTCAATCAGGCCCTGGTCGCTTCCGGCCGACTCAGTAGCCAGAACCCTAACCTTCAAAACATTCCAGTACGGACCGCTGAGGGACGCAAAGTGCGGGAAGCCTTCATTCCAAGAGATGCCGAGCACGTGATCGTAAGTGCCGACTATTCGCAGATCGAACTCCGCCTGATTGCTGAGATCAGTGGCGATAAAGCTATGCTGGAAGCCTTTCAGAACAACCTGGATATTCATACAGCTACTGCAGCGGGCGTTTTTGGGGTGCCCTTGGATCAGGTAACCAGCGATCAACGCCGCACAGCCAAAACAGTAAACTTTAGCATTATTTATGGGGCAGGTGCCAGCAATCTTAGTCAGCAACTCGGTATTAAGCGTACCGAAGCCAAAGAATTGATCGAGAATTACTTTCGGGAATATTCCGGATTACGGGGGTACATGACCAGTATCGTGGAGTTTGCCCGTGCAAATGGCTACGTAGAAACCATGCTTGGCCGTCGACGCTACCTACGGGACATCAATTCCGGCAATGGCATGATGCGCTCCATGAGTGAGCGCGTAGCGATCAATACACCCATCCAGGGCTCTGCTGCTGATCTTATCAAGGTGGCGATGATCAATATCCGCCAGGCCATGCGCGAGGGTGAACTCAAATCTCAGATGATCTTACAGGTGCATGACGAACTCGTATTCGACGTGCGCAAAGACGAGCTGGATCGGATGAAGCCGCTGATCATGGAAAAAATGACCACTGCAATGCCGAATTTGAAAGTGCCGATTCTGGTGGAGATCGGGGTGGGGGATAATTGGTTGGAGGCGCATTGAAAGTGATAGTCTCGGAAAAACAAATAGGCAAATTGATAGTCTCACTAGAGTGAGACTATCAATTTGCCTATTTGTTTTTCCGAGACTATCACTAACCAGGATTTGGAATGTTCCAAAAATTCTTCTATTTTTGATAACGATCATTAAAAAACGTTCATCAAAAAACCAATCCATTATGCACTTTGAACCAAATGTAATTTATCACGTATTCAATCAAGGGAACAATCGACAACCCATATTTTTCAACAGCGAAAACTATCTTTATTTCCTGAAAAAAACCCGAACCTTGGTCTTACCCCACGTTCATTTTTTGTCCTATTGCCTGATGCCTAACCATTTTCATTGGTTGATTGTGACGAAAGAAGAGGCTTGTGAGTGGATGCCTTTTAGGGCCTCTAGTAAAGCGATACCGCGCCAACGACTCAGTCATCAAATCAACATTTTGTTACGGTCTTACGCTCGAGCGATAAATAAACAGGAAAATCGAAGCGGTTCGCTTTTTCGGCAACATACACAAGCTAAAGATGGCTGGCTGGACCAATTTGTTGAAGTTGCCAAACGTCGGAATACCACAGATGGATTTACATTTGGACCAGGCAATGATTATGCAATTCAGTGCTTCCGTTACATACATGAAAACCCATCTGAAGCTGGATTAGCACAATCCCCGACGGATTGGACGTTTTCTTCTGCTCGTGATTATGCCGGGTTACGCCAAGGGAATTTGTGTAATAAAGTACTGGCTAAGGATTTGTTGGGGTTTTAGTAGGCTAAATTTACTGATAGTCTCACTTTAAGTGAGACTATCAGTAAATTTCAAGCTGAGACTATCACTTCTTCTTATTCTTCTTCTTGTGCGCAGCCTTCCAGGCCTCCGCCTGCTCGATCTCCATCATGACCGCTTTCCATTTATCCGGCTCCGCTTTGGTGAGTACCAGCGTTTCGGAGTACTCACTTTTATTGAGCACTAAAACCTGAATAGGATTCTCTAGAAACGCCTCGATCTCTGCCAGCATTTCCTTTTCCTCCGGGCTGCAAAACGCCACAGCCAGGCCTTTTTTGTCGCCACGCCCCGTACGACCAACCCGGTGGACATAGTTTTCAGCTACATCAGGCAGATCATAATTGACCACATAATCAACGTCGGGGATATCAATGCCCCGCGCGCTCACATCAGTAGCTACCAGCACTTTTACGGCCCCGGTTCTGAACTGGGTCATTACAGACAGCCGATCCTTTTGTTCCTTATCGCCGTGAATGGTGATACTTTCAATACCGACCCGTTCCATGGCTTTCATGACGCGTTCGGCGCGGACTTTGGTGCGCACGAATACCAGGGTCTTTTTATCCGGATTTTCGCTGATAAGTCGTTCAAGAAAAAAACGTTTGTCGTCCATTTCTACAAAAGCGACCGAGTGGTTGATATTTTTGGCCACCGGGTCTTTGGGCGAGATCTGGATACGAATGGCGCGGGTGACCAGCGAATAGGCCAGTTCTTTGATGGTTTCGTTGATCGTAGCAGAGAAAAATAAGGTTTGCCGTTTGCGCGGAAGAAATTTCATCAGATCGCGTATGTCGCGAATGAACCCAAGGTCGAGCATGTGGTCAGCCTCGTCAAGGACTAGAATTTCTACACGCTCCAGCCGGATAAAACCCTGACTCACCAGGTCGAACATTCGTCCAGGGGTGGTAACGAGAATATCGATTCCTTTCTCCAGGCGTTCAATTTGTGGGCCCTGTTCCACACCGCCAAACACGCAAAAGGTTTTCACCCGTGTGTGGCGGCCTAACTTTTCAAACACTTCGGTAATCTGCAAAGCCAGTTCACGGGTCGGTACCATCACAACACATTTAATGCCTTCAGAGCGTCCGGACACTTTGCGATCGTGCAACAGGTGGATGATCGGGATGGCAAAAGCTGCCGTTTTACCCGTGCCGGTTTGGGCTATGGCCAGCACATCTTCCCCTTTTAGAATAGGTGGAATGGCTTTGTATTGGATGTCGGTTGGTCGCCGGAATTCCATTTCCTCCAGGTTTCGCTTGATCTCTGTCGCGATTCGGTATTCTTCGAATTTCATAGCTTGGGTTATTTTTTTGTTGGGAGCTTAGGTATTCTGGAAGGACAAAGGTACGCTTAGGGTTTTTGGGGATGGGTGCGAATTGACGGTGTTGCTTTTACCGTATGGTTGAAGATTAAAATTTAAGAGATCTGAGACGCAGGTCTTGTTAATTGCAATAAAAATAATAACTTCGTAGTAAACACACAAAACACACCCTTACCAATGAAACCTGCTATCTGGAATTTAATACTAACAGACGACACCGCCGCCGCACAGCTACAAACTGAGCTCAAAATCCCGCTTGTTTTTTGCCGACTACTGGTCCAACGGGGCATTTTGAACCTCGAGGATGCCCGGAAATTTTTCCGACACGACCTAAACAATACCCACAATCCATTTCTGATGAAGGATATGGATCTGGCGGTGGAACGCCTGGATGCGGCACTTCAAAACAACGAACGCATCCTGCTTTATGGCGACTATGATGTCGATGGGACAACCAGTGTCGCACTTATGTTTGATTTTCTTTCCCGATTTCATCCCAATCTCGACTATTATCTGCCCGACCGTGATAAAGAAGGGTATGGGGTTAGCTTATTGGGGGTAGAATACGCAAGGAAAACCGGATGCACGCTCATTATTGCCATGGATTGCGGGATCAAGGGCCACAAGCCGATCTCACTCGCTAAGTCGTATGGCATAGATTTTATCGTCTGCGATCATCACTTGCCAGAGGGAGACCTGCCGGATGCAGTAGCATGTCTGGATCCTAAACGTGTCGATTGCCCATATCCTTACAAAGAACTTAGCGGCTGCGGGATCTCGTACAAGCTGGCTCAAGCCCTCGCATTACATTACAACACCCCTGCCGAGGAGATAAGCTCCTTATTAGATCTGGTTGCCGTCAGTACCGCCTGTGACATAGTGCCCATGACGGGCGAAAATCGGATCTTAGCCCACTTTGGTTTGCAACGGCTCAACCGTTCACCTCGTCTGGGTTTGTGGGCCATGTGTCAACGCATCAATCGTCCGCAGCCCCTGGATATTACCGATGTGGTGTTTGGCATCGGTCCGCTCATCAATGCTGCCGGGCGACTGGCAGATGCAAGAGAGGCCGTGCGTATGCTGCTTTCAGCAGATAAAAACAGCGCGCTCGAAAATGCCGGGCATCTCGTGACCCGCAATAAAGACCGTCGCATAATAGATTTCTCCATGGCAGAAGCGGCCCATCGAAAATTCATGGAAATGACTGATTGGAACGATCGCAAAAGCACGGTGCTTTTCGAACCTAATTGGCATAAAGGCATCATTGGAATCGTGGCCAGCCGGATCGTGGAAACCTTTCACAAACCCACGGTAATCCTCACAGAAAGTAATGGCAAGGCGGTCGGTTCGGCACGCTCAGTCGCAGGATTTGACCTATATGGAGCTTTGCAGCAATGTGATGATCTGTTTACGACGTACGGCGGACATGCACACGCTGCCGGCATGCAAATGCCTTTGGAAAATGTGGAGGCATTCATTGATCGATTTGAAATGGTGGTGGGCCAAACCATTGCGCCTGAAATGGAGCATCCACAAATCGATATATGTGCCAAGATCATGTTTGATGAGATCACGCCAGGATTTTGGAAAATACTGAATCGGTTCGAGCCATTTGGCCCGCAAAACCTAAACCCTGTTTTCTGGGCAGAATCGGTTACCGACACGGGCAGGAGCAAGCTATTAGCCAATAACCATGTCAAGCTTTCCTTGCGTCAGGCGGGTAGTAAGGTCGAAATGACGGGTATTGGGTTTGGTTTAGGCAAGAAATTTGAAGCCGTACAAGGCAAGTCCTTTGGGCTCATTTTTAACCTTCGCGAAGATGAATGGCAGGGTCAGCGGACTGTGAAGATCTATGCGAAGGATATGCGGTAAGTGTTATTATCTCACCAGACAGGATGACCAGGATCACGTTTTTTTTGATACCAAATCATGGCACAATGGCGTTAAAGTATGAGGATTTTATGCTTCAAATACTTTCAGACCATGAAGCTGTATATCAAAAATATGGTGAGCATCTGTTCTATAAGGGTAGTGCAATTCGAGTTGAAAAAACTTGGGCTATCTATGATCAGGGTGGATTTGGGGGAGGTAGCAATAGAAGAAGATATTGACGATTCCCAACTAGAACAAATCAGGATTGCTTTGCAAAGATTTGGGCTCGAACTTATGGAAGACAAAAGAACCATACTCGTTGAGAGCATAAAAAATTTGGTAATTGAGATCGTGTATTCCCCGGATTTGGCCCTAAAAGGCCACTTTCCTGCTTATATTACTGGAAAGCTTCATTATCATTATACCTACCTCTCCAACCTTTTTTCCGAGGTAATGGGTATTACCATCGAACAATTCCTGATCGCCCATAAAATAGAGCGCGCTAAGGAGTTGATCTCTTATGATGAACTCAACCTGACAGAAATTTCATTCCAGCTAAATTATTGCAGTGTTTCACATCTCTCCAACCAGTTCAAAAAAGTAACTGGAATAGCACCTTCCCAGTTCAAAAAACTACAAAATAAACAGCGTCATGCAATTGATGAGATGTAATAATTTACTTCTCCGTAATTTATTGAATGGATACAGTCCCAGCCTAAAAAGGTTTGTTAAACCAGCATAAATATGTACAAAATGCAATAATTTTCTCTAATTATGTAACAGTTACCTGCCTTCAATGGCACACCTTTGTATATCTCTTCACCATAAAAAAGCAATATTATGACTACCGGGAAAATAGTATTAAGCATTGCAGCAGGTATGGCTGCGGGTGTTGTATTGGGCGTACTTTTTGCTCCAGATAAAGGTTCCACTACGCGGAAGAAAATTGTTCAAAAGCGCGATGATGTTGTAGATGGATTGAGCGAAAAAGTCAATGAATTAATTGACAACGTCACCAATAAATTTGAAGCAGTGAAAAAGCAAGCCGCCAAAATGGTTGGAAACAGGGAAGTAAAACCAGAGGCGTTTGAAGTAGAATTTACCGCTCCCACAAATTCTAAAATGCGGTAAAAAATGATATCTTACATGCTGCCGGTTTTTCAACTTGGATTTATGATTTAGCTTGAAAAACTGGCAGTATGTAGATATCATCGTTCATTTTGAGTTTAAGGCTGAAAACATAGGAGACCACAAAACACACTGCCCAGCTTTCCTTATCTTTGCCATTCAAATTTCAGCCCACTATCCTTCCTGTTATCTTGAAAGCACGAGCCTGTTTCCCCCTGTTTTTCTGCCTATCTCTCCTGTTAGCCGCTGCTTGTACCAACAGCAACCGTACGCCTCACCCCGACGTATCGAACATTAAGGTAAACGTGCAACTGCTACGTTTCGAGCAGGATGTTTTTGCGTTAGATACTACCCAACTTCAAATGGGAATGCAAAGCTTGTTGGGGAAATATCCAGTAATGTTGCCGCTTTTTTGCAACGAAATCATCCACGACCAATCGAATCCAAGTGAAACCCCACACGAAGCTTTGGCGGGGTTTGTCTCTGTGCCTCAGGTGCGTCATTTGTATGATACGGTACAGCAGGTGTACGGTGATTTGCGCTGGCTCGAAAAGGATTTGACCCAGATGTTCCGATATTACAAGTATTATTTTCCCCAAAAACCAGTGCCGCAGGTAATCACGATGGTGTCGGAATTTGCCACGGATGCTTTCACTGCGGGAGATAGTCTTTGCGGCATCGGCTTGGATATGTTTTTGGGCGAAGAATACCCTGGGTACGAACATGATGTTTTTCCCTACTTTATGCGCCGGCAGTTTCAAAAGGATTATATTATGGTGCGGCTAAGCAAAGTTTTAGCCCAAAATTGCACTAACGCGCCGTCCGGTCAACGATTGATTGACCTTATAGTTCACAACGGCAAGCAACTCTATATCGCTGATTGTCTGATTCCAGATGTGCCCGATAGCCTTAAAATGGGCTATACCCGCAAACAAATGGAAGGCTGTTATGCCAACGAATCGGCCGTATGGGCTCGATTGCTCAGCGAAAAACTGCTTTATTCCACCGACTTCGATAAAATCCGAAAATTAGTAACCCCCAGCCCCAACGCCCCGGCTGTTTTTCAAGAAGCTCCTGGCGAAATCGGCAATTGGATAGGCCTGCAAATCGTGCGTTCATATATGAAACGCAACCCAGTTACCACCATGGAGCAGTTGCTGCAAATGACGGATGCCCAGAAATTTTTAGAATTGGCGAAGTATAAGCCTAAACTCGATTGAGGTCTAAGCGCTCAAGTAAGGCTTCAAAAACGCCTGAGTAAAAATGGCTGTCCGTACCAGGTACGAACGGCCATTTATTATTGTCATTCAACGTTATTGGGGTCATTAAGGTCATTGGTCATTAAGGTCATTCAACGTTATTGGGGTCATTAAGGTCATTGGTCATTAAGGTTATTCAACGTTATTGGGGTCATTAAGGTCATTGGGGTCATTGGTCATTAAGGTCATTCAACGTCATTAAGGTCATTGGTCATTTGGCAGGTAGGCTTACTAAGCAATGACCCCAATGACCCCAATGACCAATGCCCCCAATGACCAATGACCTTAATGACCCCAATGACCTTAATGACCCCAATGACCAATGACCTTAATGACCCCAATGACCCCAATGACCCCAATTACAACACTATTTCATCCCAAAATCCTTCCGGATCTTGTTCAATGCACTGCCAGCCTGTACCCATTCAATCTGTTGATCGTTGTAGGTGTGGTTCACATCAAATTTCTCAGTGGTGCCATCGGAGTGTGCGAGCATAATCTGTAGCGGCTTGCCCGGAGTAAATTTATCGAAACCAAGGATGCTAACTTTGTCATCCTGACGAACTTTGTCGTAATCGGTTGGGTTTGCAAACGTAAGTGCCAGCATCCCTTGTTTTTTCAGGTTGGTTTGGTGGATACGCGCGAAGGATTTGACAACCACTGCACGTACACCGAGGTAACGAGGCTCCATTGCTGCATGTTCGCGGCTGCTGCCTTCACCCAGATTTTCTTCCCCAAATATGATGGTGCTAATCTCTTTTTTCTGATAGAAACGGGCTGAAGCGGGTACTTCCATGAACTGGCCATTCTCGAGGTTCAGCACTTTATTGCGTTCGCCGTTAAATGCGTTTTCAGCTCCAATATAACAGTTGTTGGAGATATTCTCCAGGTGACCACGATATTTGAGCCAAGGGCCGGCCATTGAGATATGATCGGTGGTACACTTGCCTTTTGCTTTAATGAGCACGCGCATATCTGTTAGCTCTTCATGGGTGATGGCTTTGAAGGGCTTGAGTAATTGCAGGCGCTGGCTGTCTTTGGCAACGGCGATCTTGATCGCAGCTTTGGCTGGAGCAATGTATCCAGCGTCGCCCACTGCGAAACCTGCTTTAGGGAGTTCGATGCCTTTTGGCGGATCAAGTTTCACCATTTCGCCTTTTTTATTCATCAAAGTTCCCTTTTTTGGGTTGAACGTCAGGTCTCCGGCAATTGCAAAGGCCGTCACGATCTCTGGTGAAGCCACAAATGCATGAGTGTTCGGATTGCCGTCGTTGCGGGAAGTGAAGTTGCGGTTGAAAGAGGTCATGATCGAGTTTGGGCGCTTTGCATCATCAATGTGACGCGCCCATTGGCCAATACAAGGGCCACAGGCATTGGCCAAAACGACCCCGCCGATCTTTTCAAACTCGCTCAATAGGCCATCACGCTCTGCTGTGAAGCGGATCAATTCCGAACCAGGCGTGATCGTAAATTCGGCTTTGACTTCGATACCTTTCTCGTGTGCCTGACGTGCAATGGAAGCAGCACGGGTCAGGTCTTCATAGCTTGAGTTGGTACAGGAGCCGATTAGACCAACCTCCAGTTTAACCGGGTATTTGTGCTTTTTCACGGCTGCAGCGAACTTCGACAAAGGCCAGGCCAAGTCTGGCGTGAAAGGCCCGTTGATGTGTGGCTCCAGTTTGCTCAGATCGATCTCGATCACCTGGTCGAAGTATTTTTCAGGATTGGCGTAGCATTCAGCATCGCCGGTGAGGTAGTCGGCTACCTTGTTGCACATCGAAGCAACTTTGCTACGGCCGGTGGCTTTGAGGTAGCGGGCCATGGATTTGTCATAGCCGAAGGTAGAGGTCGTAGCCCCGATCTCAGCACCCATGTTACAGATCGTACCTTTACCGGTAGCACTCATGCTTTGTGCGCCTGGGCCGAAATATTCTACAATGGCACCAGTTCCACCTTTTACGGTCAGGATACCGGCTACTTTAAGGATCACGTCTTTTGGAGAGGTCCATCCGCGCAGTTTGCCGGTGAGTTTCACACCAATAAGTTTGGGCATCTGAAGTTCCCAGGCCATACCGCTCATCGCATCTACGGCATCTGCGCCTCCTACACCGATGGCAACCATGCCGAGACCGCCTGCGTTGACGGTATGTGAGTCTGTTCCGATCATCATACCACCCGGGAAAGCGTAGTTTTCGAGCACAATTTGGTGGATAATACCTGCGCCGGGTTTCCAGAATCCGATGCCGTATTTCTGGGAAACAGTGCTCAGGAAGTCAAAAACCTCTTTGTTTTTGTCCAAAGCCACGATCATGTCTTTGGCTGCACCGACTTCAGCGGTGATCAGGTGGTCGCAGTGAACGGTGCTGGGCACAGCCACTTTTTTGCGTCCACAGGTCATGAACTGCAACAACGCCATCTGGGCGGTCGCGTCCTGCATGGCCACCCGATCTACCTGAAAAAACACATAGTCGCCCCCACGCTTGTAGTCAGCCATTGGGTTGTCGCTATGTAAGTGGGCAAAAAGAATTTTTTCAGAAAGGGTGAGTGGACGTTTCAGTTTGGCTTTGGCGGCATCTACGCGGGCCGGGAAAGCGGCGTAGAATGCCTTTAGCATTTTAATATCGAATATTGTCGAGGCCATTTGAATAGTTTTTGTCAAAAAAAGTGCGCAAATGTAGGGTATTTGACTGCAAAAATGGAACGGAGGAGCAAGGAAAAAGTTCTGTGAAACTCACTTGATCTCCTTCACATTATACTTAGGCTCCCGATCGATCAGGATCCGGAAAGGATCAATTCCAGCCTTCTCCGGCTTCTCCGTTACTATGAAAGTAAACGTGTTGTCTTTTTGCGACACCTTCACCCTTTGGCGGTAAAGTGTTTTGCCATATTTCTTATCCCCTTCAGGTTTGGCAAAAGCGCCGATTTCAATCCAGTCGTTTACAGGCACCTCGGTCTCTTTGCCCAGCTCGTCGGCTTTAAGTTTGCGGCACTCCACCTGTATCGTTACCTCGAATTTGCCATCACCGAGGTCTTTGATCGAAGCCTCTTTGGTTTTGTTTTCAAACAAGGTGATGTCCCAGAATAAGTCCTGAATGATGTATTTCAAAGAATCAGGTGTCTGCGCGGCCGTATTCGTGTTCCATGACCATGATTGCGGAATACTGTGCAAAGGTCTCTGTGGTCATCTCCGAGCCTTGCATATTGGCGCCAGAGGCCTGGTGCGCCCAATACTGGTGTCCCATTTCGTGTGCCACCACATAATACACCATGTCTATATCATCCTTATCGGCCTGATAATTCTCAATAAAGCCGATGCTCTCAGAGAGCGGCATCGTGCCAGGGAATGCCTGTGCAAAGGAAGCTACCCTGGGGAACTCGATGATCCGACACTGTTTGTGATAATATGGGCCAAAGTGTCCGGTATAGTATTCGATGGATTTTTGCATCGAACGCATCATACGAGGCACATTTGCCGCATGGTCTTTGTGGTAACGGCGGTCTCTGTGTTGAGCGTTTTGCTCTTTTTGTCGGTTTTGCTTTTTTCTGAAAAATTAAAACGAAAATAACCTGCTACCAATAATGCCAAACCAACACTCATCCAGATAATTTGATTCGCAAGCATGGTTGGATTGTTCAGCCCAAGGGCCTGATGGTTTTTGTCATCTACGGTCCAGTATTTGGTCAGAATAGAAAAACAGCGGATGCCCAGCAGGTCGAGCATGGCCGCGATCGCTATTCCTGTGGCAGGTACCCGAGCGCACGGCGCACAGCATCCTTGTTTTTCAGCACATCAATATCGCCGAGAGTAGCCGTGCCACTGTCAGCTTCCTGAAGGGTGGCGAGGGTACGCATGAGGGTGCTTTTGCCCGCACCGTTGGGGCCGAGAAGGCCGTACATGCCGGTTGGGATATCAAGGGACACATCTTGCTGGGCTTTGACCCCGCGTTCGTATATGTTTTGGAGAGGTTGTGAGTGGTAAGTTGCATAGGAGTGTAATAAGATAGGCGGTAAGCGCCGATTATTTCGGCGGCGAATATGACGCGCCTTACTTGCAGTGTATTACCAGATTCGAGGAAAGAAGGCTTTTTACTGACAAAAAGCACAAAAAAGCCGGATTTTTACTTTGACCAGGTCGGATTAAATTGAAACAGGAGAACCGGAAAATATAAAATCGCGCAACGAGATCCAAAGCGGGCCAAAATCTCCCCTTTTTTGGATCAAGCACCTCGTGATTTTATTTTTTCCTGTTCTCCTGTTTAAATAAATGCCAGAAAACCAACGATTTGGCTCTACTCCACCCGCACCACTTTTTTCAACAACATCGACGCATCCTTGCCGGGAATTTCGAGCGAAATCGAGTAAATTCCTTTCGGCAAATGCATGGTCTGGATCTCAAAGCTTTGCTCGCCTGTCACGATCCCTACGGACTGTGTCAGTGCAGGAATCCCCATCATATCATACATCACCAGGCGTCCTTCAAAAGCAGAGCTGCTTTTAAAAGTAACATTTAAGACCTCTTTGAATGGAACCGGAGACACCAGTACTTGCTCAAGATTTTCAAGTTCGCTTATGGCCACCACTTCCGGGCAGCTAAATCCACGGCGTACTTGTCCCCGAATTTCTCCCATGGGAAAAGATGGAGAGGCAATTTGCACGTACGTGCCGCTATTTTCGATAATTGGGCCCAGTACAGCCATGATTTCATGTGAGCCTTCGATCACCGGAGCCGTTAATGGTGTAGAATGAAAAGCCGTTCCATTTGCACCAAACACACCTTGGGCAAAGTAACCATCAATAGGCACTCCTGATAAACCCTCTGATATGACTTTATAGTGGAGGTAGCAATTGGCCTGATCTACGGAAGCCACCGAAATCCCGAGTGCACTGCTGCTGGTGGGGGGCACCATTTGTATTCCGCAGAGGTCAAAGGCGTATGCTTTTCGAAGCGTGTTTTTCATTACCCCTCTAATCTCTCCAATGGGGTATGTAGTAGTTGGTACATTGACGTACAGGCGGCCCTGGGCAAAATCGGTCAATTGAGCATCCGTAATTTTGTATTTTTTGGTATAAAGCCCTGGGCTGGTAGTAGGATCCAATGTTACCAATTCAGGACCTATTGCCCCTGGATTCCCAATGTGGATCTTTGCTGTAGTGGTTGTTATGTTATTGATAAAAGCAGTGGTCGTGAGGCTGTCCAGGGTGCCATTTAGAACGGAAGTACTCCATCCGAAACCTGGTGAAAGTGGAACTGGAGGAGGTACTTGTCCCCCATATATCGGGGCAGAAGAGCCAAAATATCCTACGTGTTTAAGTTTTCCCTTAATCTCTCCGTTTGGAAAATTAACGGTTTTTATCACAATATCATAGGCCCCTTCCCGGGCTTTTCTCAGAAAATCCGGGTCAATTGTATCCAACGCTACTAAACCCTGAAGAAGGCCGCCAGCCATGCCGGGCATGGCAACAGCCAGGGCACCTGTCTGGTCATAAATGCCAACGCTGGTAATAGCACTGCTCAGTCCATTGAAAGTAAATGCGTACACGAAATCTTCAGCACCTAAAGGGAAGTGTATGCCCCCGAATGCGATGGCGGTAGAATTGTTGGGTGGAATTGCCTGGCTACTTGTCAACAGTGCACTATAATCTAGGTCAGTTTCACAGGTGAATTGGCCGCGAATTTCTCCGTTGGGATGCACTGTGGTGCGTATATCTGCGTAAACTCCGTTAATCAATAGGTTCTCAAGAAGAGCCGGCGTCACATCCAACTGCCCTTTGATGTGTCGCCCAACGATCGGCAGAAAGTCTAGCAGCACAGGGCCTGTCTGGCCGGTAATACCGAGGTGAATGGTAGCTTCTGTCACAGGGCCGTCCATGCCTACCAACAACCCGCTCACATCCACTTTTTTGCGGTCGGCGGTAAAAATCAGCGTTATAAGACATTTGGCACCGGTATTAACGGCCGGGATGGCCTCCGAGCCACTCATTTCGGCATGGAAGACCAAATGGGGGAGAGGCGATTGCGCTTTTAGTGGCATGGCCAAAATGCCGGCAAAAAGCAGCATCGGAAGTAGGTAGTAGTTTGTTTTATTCATGGTGAGGATGTGTTTATGAGCATAAAATTGTAAGGCAAATCTACTGCCTGTATCATTCTTTTTTAGGGATTTTTTGAAGGTCAATTTAGTTCTGGGATAAAAATTTGGCGTTTAAATGGAGAAGTTCGCCCTTTGTATCCCAATTTTCGGCATCCAAAGCGTTTTAATAGCCAATCGTTCCAAAATAAGCTGATTTGCACAGATTTTTACCCTGTTTTAAAACCATGCATCTGCTATGAAACTTGAATTTCTTCATTTTGATTGCCTGACCACTATCGTCTTTCTTTATGCGCAGTGATAGCCAATCGCCGGATTTTTTTGAGCGGCCAACAACGGTCTCTGAGAAAGTAGGTTGACGGATGTACCTTGCAGCCTCATCTATTCTTCCAACTTTGAAGATTGCTTTCGACGCAAAACGTTATTTCAATAACACCACAGGCCTCGGTTTTTATAGCCGTACCCTGCTGGAGGGTCTGCGCCGTTTTTATCCGGAACATCAATACTTACTGTATACCCCGTACAACAAGGGTCGATTGAGTTTGTCCAATGACGGGATCCGTCTGCCAGATTCCAGGTTGGGGCGGACTTTCCACCCACTGTGGCGTAGCCGCGGGATTACCAGACAACTGAAGCGCGATGGCGTGGAAATTTTTCATGGCCTGAGCCACGAACTTCCATCCGGATTACATCATGCTGATATTCGAAGTGTAGTATCGGTGCATGACCTTATCTTCATGCGTTTTCCGAACCTTTATCCTGCCGTAGATCGGTTTTTTTACAAGCAAAAATACCGTCGCGCAGCCGAACAAGCTGATGTGGTCGTGGCCATCAGTGAACAGACACGGGCTGACCTAGTGGAATACTTCAACATTCCCGCCCAAAATATTCAGGTCATTGGTCAGTCTTGCGACCTTGTCTTCGAACGGCTTAGTCTTAGGCATTTGCCTGGTCGATTGGAATTCCCTTTTGCCAAAACGGCCGGATTACCGGATTCAGACTACCTGATTTCAGTGGGGAGCCTCACGCCCCGAAAAAATTGGCACACCCTGCTCGACGCACTTTTTTTACTTAAAAACCAAGGTGTCCATGTGCCGCTTGTGGCCATTGGTTCAGGCAATAGTCCTTACGCGAAAGCACTGCAGGTGCAATCTAAACGGCTGGGAGTTCAAGTATATTGGCTCGATCAATATGTGCCAACACAGGATCTTGCCTTGCTTTATCGTCGGGCAATAGCATTGATTTATCCCTCTATTTTTGAGGGATTTGGCATTCCAATCCTGGAAGCTATGACGGTTGGGATTCCTGTGGTGACCAGCAAAGGTGGCTGTTTTAAGGAAGTTGGCGGTTCAGCTGCACTATATGCAGATCCGAATAATGCGGCAGATTTAGCGCACAAGATTTCTAAGGTGCTTGATGGCGAGGTTCATGCGGAATTACGCTCTAAAATACCAAACCAAATTGCGCAGTTTTCTCCAGAAAGGATTTGTGCTGAATGGATAGAGGTGTATAGCGGTCTGATGACTTTTAGTCATTTGACGTAAACCGCTTACCCGGTTATTTTTTTGTCAATTTTTGCCGCACTTGCTTAACAAAATCCTCGGTCATGCCGACGACCCCAGCCACCTCGGCATCACTCCAATTCGGAAATTTTTCTACAATTTTTATGGCAATGTTGTAAATCGTTTTTTCCATACCCTTCTCTATACCCTTCTCTATACCCTTCTCTATACCCTTCTCTATACCCTTCTCCAGGCCTTCTTCGTATCCTTTTCGAAGACCTTCTTCTTTCCATTTTTTTCCAAATATCTCCGGGATAGCGTCTATCCAATCGCGCTCCGCTTGGGGCAATTGCTTGTTTAGTTCTTTAACTTGAGCTTCTGTCATGTTACAAAAATTGAAGACGTAAAGCGTTAGGGTTTGAAGTAAGATGCCTTCACGGTCATTCCGGTAGAATGGCTTCCCAAAAGTAAGGACGTTCGGCCAGTTTTTCAGAGCAAATTTTTCGTTACGGGCAAACTTTAACGCCAGAAACAGATTTTTTAGGTATTCTGTCTCCGCTTTTTCCTCAATTTCCTCTGGTGCAATCCTATTCAAGTCCGTGAGCAAGTAATGGAAGTTTGGAATAAATGCTGCCCAATCTTTCGGTAAGCCAGGGAAATAGCTTGAAAACGCCTTCTGTTTCCAACCTTGTGCCCCATGATATACAACAATTGGAATGATAAACGAGAGCGGACGGTCGTTTTTCAGGTCATCCTCCCAAATTTGCAATAGGTAGTCAAGTAACTGAAGGTGTATTGGCAGAGAAGGCAGGTAACTTTTATGCTCGAACAGGAATAGCATTCTGGCGGAAGCGCCGCTCGCTAAACGGGTTTCATACAATACATCGCTGAAGGAAATTCCGAATCGACCACTGACAAAGGAAGTATCAATTTTTTGAAAAATGGTGAAATCTATCTGTTGATGTATTGACTCATGGGTGTAATGCAGCAGGTAGGTCCTAGCAATTTTCGCATCGCTGAAAAATGCTTTGAAAACCGCGTCGTGCGGTTCATGGTCTTTTCTGCGGGGATGTTTTCTGTTTGGCATTGGCGCGGCTGGTTAAAGCAACGAAGATAAAACGCCTTTATTTTAAAAACAAAATGTTTTAAAATAAAAAATAAGCGGTGATTCCGGGTTTTCGGAATCACCGCTTTACTAAATGGAATTGTCGTTCCATCGGAATGTCAAACGGAACTACCCTTTATGTTGCGCAGAAAAATCCATCTGGTTCAAGGCCATTAATTCCTTCATCGTTTTTTGCATCCCATCAACAGATCCGTCGAGGAAAATGATATTGCCCTTGCCATGTTCTGTGAAATTTTTGATTGCTTCTGTCCACATGGAGAACAAGATAACAGAGGTGTCAAGATTGGCAGTTTGCATTTCTTTTGCGGCTTGGCTCATACCCCGTGCAACTTCTTCACGGAAAAGTGCTACAGCTTGTCCACGCATTCTGGCGGCCTCACGCTCCGCTTCGGCAGAAATTTTGATGGCATTACCCTCCGCTTCAGCTGCTTTGGTCTTGGTGATCAGGAGTGCCTGCCCTTCGTTCTCTGCAGCAGCTTTCAGGTTGTTGGCCGCAACGATTTTCGACATAGAACGCATCACTTCTTCGTCGAAGGTGATGTCGTTGATCTGCAAATCGATCAGGTGAAAACCCCAATCTTCGAGCATGTGATCAATATTAACTTTTACGGCATCTGTAATTTCACGGCGTAGCAAGAGGACTTCCTGCTGCTTTTTGGTGGCCACAAAAGATCGAATGCTGCCCTCTACTGTTCGGGTCAGACTAGCCATAAAGTCCCGGTCGCCCACAAATCGAAAGGCCACTTTTTTTACGGTCTCTTCCGCGTTATCCATGACGGAGAAAAGCAGTAACGAAGTAAAGTGCACATTGGCCTGGTCCACTGTCACTGCTTGGAAATTAAGTTCCACAGCTCGGTTTTGCACAGAAATGCGTTTGAAAATCTGCTCGATAAACGGAATCCGGAAATTTAAGCCAGGATAAAGCGTACGGTTGTATTTACCAAAAACTGTAGTGATAGCCACAGTACCTTGTTGTACGGTGACTAAGCTCAAAAAAATGAGCAAAAAAATCAATGGGATGTAATAGAGTGTAGGCATAGTAATGATTTGAAAGTTTGATGTTGAGTAGCAAAGGTGATTGATTATTCAATACGGCGTGCAGTTTCTCCGACCAAATGACCTTTTTTGTGGTGTGAAAATCGATAAAATTTCGTCGACGGGAACAATTATCTCAACTTCGCCTTAAAATTATGAATTCGATGCCTACCGACAAAATCCTATGTGGATTATTTATGCTTTTCTTTACACAATTAGGTATGGCGCAATCGCCTGTTTATACCAGAGATGATACCTTGCGGGGCTGTATCACACCTCAGCGAGACTGGTGGGATTTGACTTTTTATAAACTGAAAGTAAAGGTCAATCCAGCCGATAAAAGCATTTATGGCTGCAATGAGATCCGTTATAAGGTACTAAACCCCGGTAAGTTTTTGCAGATCGACCTACAGCCACCCCTTCAGATCGAAAGAGCAGAACAGGATGGCCAGGCTTTGGGGGTTAAGAAGCAAGGGCGCAATGCCTATTTCATCGAATTGAATAAAGCGCAGCCGAAGGCCTCGTTGCAAAGTATTACCATTTGGTATTCAGGTATTCCTCAAGCGGCGAGAAATGCCCCCTGGGACGGTGGATTCAGTTGGAAGGTAGACGAGCAAGGGTTGACTTTCGCGGCTACCTCTTGTCAGGGCCTCGGTGCCAGTATCTGGTGGCCTTGTAAAGACCACATGTATGATGAGCCTGATTCCCAGGCAATCTTTGTCACGGTACCCAATAATTTAACGGATATATCAAATGGCAGGTTACGCCAGGTAGTTGAAAATGACGACGGCACGCACACCTTCGAGTGGTTTGTGTCTAATCCAATTAACAACTATGGCGTGAATGTAAATATTGCCAATTACACCCATTTTTCAGACACCCTTCATGGGGAAAATGGCTTGTTGACCCTGGATTATTACGTTTTGCCCAAAAATCTTGAAAAAGCAAAGGTCCAATTTCAGCAGGCAAAGTTGATGCTTCGGGCCTTGGAGTATTGGTTTGGACCCTATCCTTTTTATGAAGATGGCTACAAATTGGTGGAGGTCCCATATCTGGGTATGGAACACCAAAGTTCAGTGACCTATGGAAACTATTATTCCAACGGTTACCTCGGCAGAGATCTATCGGGTACCGGTTGGGGCCTTAAATGGGATTATATTATCATCCACGAGTCTGCCCACGAATGGTTTGCCAATAACATTACTTACCGCGACATCGCAGATATGTGGGTGCACGAGAGCTTTGCCAGTTATAGCGAAGGAATTTATACGGAATATCACTTCGGCAAAAAAGCCGGGGCAGCCTATATCCGGGGCTGCAGAGCTTCCATTCAGAATAAAGCCCCAATCGTTGGGAGCTACGGGGTCAATGCTCAGGGCTCCGAAGATATGTATCCTAAGGGCAGTAATATGCTGCACACCATTCGACAAATTATTGACGATGATGTTCAATGGCGGTCGATCCTGCGTGGACTGAATCATGATTTTTACCACCAAACGGTGTATGGTTCTCAAGTGGAGGATTATATTACGCTACATTCTGGCAAAAAGCTGGACAAGGTATTTGACCAATATTTGCGCCATACTGAAATTCCGGTTTTGGAGTATCAGATCAAAGGACACAAGCTGAAGTACCGCTGGACAAATTGCATTGCAGGGTTTGATATGCCTGTAAAGGTGACTTTATCACCAGGGAAGTTCAAGTTTGTTTATCCGGCTACAAAATGGAAAAGTAGTCGCTGCGTATTGCCTAATAAAGATGATTTTCAGGTAGAGGAGAATTTTTATGTTAGAGCGAATCGCGTTTAATTACATCGTCTATTTTTGATAAGATGCACAGCACATGGGCAGCAAAGGTACTTTTGCAAGACAACTGAAAAATTTCAGCAATGGCAATCAGAAATCAGCATAACGAACTTCACCGCAAAGCGAGCGAAATAAGATTTTTAAAACCTTATTTCTTTACAGCCCTTGCCTTCGCATTTTCACTAACCCTCCACGTAGCACAAGCTCAAACCCTGCGCGGCAGCATCCGTGATGCAGACAATGGCGAAGCTATAACCGGCGCAACTGTGACGCTTCGGTTTAGTCGTGGCGAAAATTTAGCCATTTCACTTGCAACCAGTCCTATGGGCGAATTTCTGTTTGAAAAGATCCGCGCCGGGTATTATGCTGTGGATATTACTGCACAAGGGTTTGAAAACCAAACTATTGCAGAAGTTAATGTAGTGGCAGGTAAGGAGCAGGTGCTGGATATTGCGCTAAGTCACTCAACATCTCAATTGGCCGAAGTGACCATTTTAGCCACGCAATCAGGCCGACGCGCAATGCTTCCTCTCGGTGAGATCCCACTCACCCGCGACCAAACGCTCCGATTCCCGGCTACTTTTTTTGATCCGGCCCGGCTCGCAGCGGCCTATCCTGGCGTCGCTCAAGTGGATGATGGAACCAATATCCTCAGTGTTCGTGGCAATAGCCCGGCGGCAGTGGGGTGGCGCCTTGAAGGGGTGGACATCGTAAATCCTAACCACTTGCCTAATGCAGGTACGTTGAGCGATAGACCTGCTGCAGCAAGTGGTGGTATTTTGATGTTTTCAGCACAGTTATTGGACAATTCTTCGTTGCTCTCCGGTCCGATGCCAGTGGGTTACGGCGATGCGCTGGGTGGAATCATGGAGATGAATTTGCGGCGTGGTAATACCCACCAACATGAGTTTACGGCACAAGCAGGGCTAATCGGATTAGATCTGTCAGCAGAAGGACCGATGGGAATGAAGGGCAAGAGTTCTTATCTTGCCAATTATCGCTACTCCACGGTAGGCCTGTTGGGACAACTGGGGGTATCATTTGGAGATGAGCAGATCAATTTTCAGGACTTGTCTTTCAACCTGAATATGGAAGGAAAACGAGGCCGGCGTTGGTCGATGTTCGGATTAGGTGGGCTTAGCGAGAATATTTTTCGGCACAAAACTGATGCCGCTGAGATCAAGGGGGACAAAGACTTCTTTGATATTGATTATAAATCCCAAACGGGTGTGTTGGGCGTGTCAAATTGGTCGTCGGTAGGAAAAAATGCCTGGGTTAAAACCTCGCTTGCCTGTTCCGGACAAACCAATGATAGGACCTCCGTAACGAATAGTTTTTCAGATAGAGATAGTGGCGATGATATTTCAGAAACGAAGGTTTCTGCTTCTTTCACCTACGCTCAAGGTTTAGGGCGGAAGTATAGATTAATGAGCGGAGTGTTCGGAACCCTTCAGTACTACAAAGCGGCTGTTGTCATTGATAATATTGGTCTGGATCCCATAGCGCACGAATACCTTTTGATACAACCTTGGACCAAGCTTTCCTGGCAAAGTCGCAACCAAAAAAACAACACGTCCATTGGAATACATAGTATGATCCTTGACGTTAAGAGTGATCCGTATTCATTAACATCGGTTTCACTGGAACCCCGTTTTATCTTTTCCCGAAAACTAGCTGAAAAGCATCGCATCTCGTTTGCTGCCGGGGTGTATTCCCAGGTTCCCGCTGAGTGGCTTCTGCGGTATAAAAGCGAATTACTTCGTTCGCAGAAAATAGAACTTGCATATTCCAGGATTTTTGCGCCTTCCTGGCAGTTCAAAACAGCCTTTTATCAGCAATGGATCAACAATGCTCCCTACTTCATCAACGAGCAATTTGCACTTTTGAACGATAGCGAATTCAATCTTGGGAATGATTTTTCGTCCTATAATACTGCCCGGGGTTATAATCGGGGCATGGAAGTTTCCGTGGAGCGAAACTTATACAGGGGTTGGTTTTTGCTTGTAAATGCCAGTCTTTTTGATTCTAAATTTTCAAAAACTGGCAGCCCGTCCAAAACCGACTGGCTTCCTACCCGATGGGATATCGGACATTTAGTCAACCTTACTTTTGGCAAAGAATGGCAGCGGGAAAAACGGCCAGGAAAGGAAAGGACCATTGGCTTGAATACACGAATGGTCTGGACAGGAGGTATACGAGAAGCGGATATAGATACCAACGCTTCGATTCAGGCCAATCGGACTATCGTGTATGAGCGTCTTGGCTACTATAAGCAATATCCTGATTATTTCCGCATCGATCTTCGCGTCTATTGGCGTAAAAACCTGGGTAATCGGCGGAACAGCACCTTCGCGCTTGATCTTCAAAACCTAACCGGGCAACAGAACTTGGCGTATCACTTCTTCGATCCTTACACGCAAAAAATCGAAAATAAATATCAACTCGGTACTATACCCAACTTTAGTTGGCGGCTGGAATTCTAGTGATTGAGTGGTTGAGCGAATGAGTGAGGATGCCTGCGTACGCTTGGTATTCGTTGTTCCCTTTTGGAAAATCATTTTATAAAAATTCTTTACACTCACTCACTCATCCACTCAATCATCAACTCACTAATCGGGCTCAAAGCCCAAAATGATACTAAACCGCGCATAATCTGAAATTTTGCGGCTTGGATATAATGCGGGCTTGTCAATTCCAATACCGTAGTCAAATCCAAGTGTACCAAACATTGGCAGGAATACGCGCAAACCCATTCCTACAGAACGTTTGATATCAAAAGGATTGAAGTCCCTTAAAGTAGCCCATGCATTTCCACCTTGCGCAAATGCAGTAAGGAAAATCGTGCTTTGTGGATTGAGGGAGATGGGGTATCGGAGTTCCACCGTGTATTTATTGAACACACCTGCACCACCAGGGAAACGCGCCATAATATCGGAAGAGGTGTAACCTCTCAAACTGATGATGTCGCGGGCATTTAGGCCAAAATTCTGATTGTTCAGACCGTCTCCTCCAAGTTCAAAGCGCTCGAAAGGGCTGAGACTGGTCTTTTCGCTCCACTTGGTCAGGATACCGATTTTAGCGGATGTTTTCAGGACCAACTTACCTACCAGGTTTGTATACCATTCAGCATCTACGCGCCATTTCAGGTATTCTATATATTTATAGACCTCTTCAACGGGTGCTGTATTATAAAAACTACCGTCTTTGAACCAGGAGTAGGGAGGAGTCGCATTCAACTTTACAGAAATAAGCGACCCTTGTTTGGGGAAGATTGGGTCATTGATGCTATTTCGTGCAAGTGTGAGGCCAAGGCTATAGTTGTGGTAAATACCATCCGTAACCCGACGGCCCAAGTCATCTACGAAACCATAAGAAATAGCATTGTCGAGGCTTAGATTCTGAATGTCAGCGTCGGCACGGAAAACAAAATTGTCGTCAGGCCATTTCAAGCGGGTGCCTAAGCCCACGGTTCCTTGTAGGATTGAAAGCCGCTGAAAACTTTCAGACCCGGAGAAGCCTGAGGAAAAACGATTGTAAAAGCCTGCTACAGTAAGCGAATTAGGCTTTTTCCCTCCCATCCAAGGTTCCGTGAATGAGATATTATAAGATTGATACCTGTCGCCGGATGTTTGGCCACGGATACTTAAACGTTGTCCATCTCCTTGAGGAAGTGGACTCCAGGTGGACTTGTCTTTAATATTTCGAATAGAAAAGTTGTTGAACGTGACACCCAAAGTTCCAATAACTCCCCCCTTACTATAGGCCGTGGCGGGCTGGTAGCCAGCCGAAAGTTCCAACTGGTCGGAAGGCTTTTCTTCTACAGTATATTCAACATCCACCGTGCCTCGGTCGGCGTTTACAGGGGTATTGATTCCTAGTTTTTCCGGATTGAAATAGCCAAGATTCACAATCTCACGTTGTGAGCGGATGATGTCTGCACGGCTAAACTTATCGCCCGGGCGTGTGTACAATTCCCGACGAATGATATGTTCGTGCGTCCGATCATTGCCTTTGATGATTACTCGGTCAATGGTAGCCTTTGGGCCTTCATAAATGCGGAGTTCTAGGTCGATGGAATCATTTTCAATGGCTGTTTCAACAGGATCAACCCTGAAAAACAGATAACCATTGTCAAGATAAAGCGAGGAAATATCACGGCCATCCTGGCTGAAGGAAAGTCTGGTGTCTAAAAGGGTCTTATTGAAAACATCTCCTTTTTTGAGGCCAAGTACCTGGTCCAGGTATTTTGTTTCGTACAGGGTGTTACCCTTCCAACGAATATTGCGAAAATAGTACCGATTGCCTTCTTCAATGGTCATCTGGATCATTAAAAGGCCCTTTGGGGTACGCCATAAACTATCTTTTACCACCCTTGCGTCGCGAAAGCCGAGATTATTATAGTAGGTCTCAATTTTCCGCTTGTCTTCTTCGTAAAGTTCTTGTACGAGCTTTGATTTTTTAAAGATCCGATTTTTTTGGTGGGTTTCCTTCATTTTTTTGCGCAAAACCTGTGATTTTACGCTCGAATTCCCTACAAATTGGATGTCCTTGATTTTTACTTTTATGCCTGGGGTAATTACAAATTCAAGTCGCGTAGCATTGGTAGCACGCTCGTCTGGGAAAGAATTGATCTTCACCCGAGCATTCAGATTGCCTTTCTCTATAAAATAGTCCTCCAATTCATGGACTATTGTAGCCTTTACGTTATCTGTCAGGATCGTTCCTTTTTGTAAAAACTTATTGATGATGCCATTCAGATCTTCATGCTTGCTTTTTTTTACGCCAACGAATGTGTGGCGTGTATAACGCGGGAGCTCCTTTAATGCGATCTCGAGAAAGATTTTATCCCCCACCGTACGCTCTTGGTTGATCTTTACATCGGTGAAAAGCTTGAGATTCCAGAGCGTGTGTACTGCATTGGCGAAGTCTGTACCAGGAACTCGAACTTTGTTGCCGACGCGCAGGCCCGAAAGTGAAATGAGCGTGTTAGCATCTGCATATTGCACGCCAGAAACCCGTACTCCACCTATTTCGTACTCTTTTTGCTGGGAGTAATCCAATGCAGGCAGGATTGTATCAGGCGTTTGTGCAGAGGCGGAAAACGGAGCTAAAATGACCACTGCAAGCAAGAAGGAAAGCGCAGTGGGTTTTATTTTTTGCAATAATTTCATGTTCAAAAAGCTGTGGCACAAAAATTTTATGCCTGAAGGTCAAAGTAGTTGTGGGTATTTTTTGCTGATCCGGATGTGCTGAATACTCCTGTATCCAATACGATGTACCAAATCATAATCATTGCCTGCGTGCTGCCGAAATCCCAATCATTTCCTGTAAATTATCACACTTGGAGAACATGTCACTCACGCTGAGGTAAGTTGTATTAATTTTTTGTAGCACCCATTTTTCGGTGTATTCACCCTTCTTTTGTTCGATTGCGGCGGTTTGTATTTTCCCATAGTCTAATTTCAGATCCGCCTTGTGCGGTTTAGAGCGACTTACCAGTTGTACCAAGCGGAATTGATCGCTGCCATCCGCACTTTTGAATCGGAAGGGTTCAGCCAAATCGCCTTCTTTGATGCCGTCGATGGCAAAAAAGACACTTGTTTCCAGGTCAGCTACTTCAAAATAGCTGGTACCTGAGCGTGGATTTGTCACACGCCCATCGTTATTGAAACTTTGCTGGTTTTTGTCTCCGATTTGCTTCACAGCCTCGGAGAACGAAATCTTGCCATCTCGAATGAGTTGGCGGACCGAGTCAAGTTTTGCTTTTGATGCATCCAGGTCGGCTTCGGTAATTTCTGGCTTTATTAGAATATGTCTGCAGTGTATCAGGTTGCCGCGGCGTTCCAGAAGCTGAATGATATGAAAACCAAAATCAGTTTCAATAATAGGGCTGATTTGATTAGGCTCCAGATTATAAGCTGTAGCCTCAAATTCGGGTACGAAAGTGCCCCGTTTTTGAAAACCTAAATCACCGCCCTGTGCTCCACTACCAGGATCTTCACTGTATTTTTTTGCCAACTCAGCAAAATCTTCCCCTTTTTCGGTAATTCGCTTAAGTATATCTTCAATACGCTGACGCGCTTTGATATGCTCTTCAGGGTTGACCTTAGGTTTGTAAACGATCTCCCGGACCTCCACTTCAGCATTGAAATATGGGAGCGAATCTTTAGGGATATTGGCAAAAAAACGCTGCACCTCCAAAGGGGTAATGGTTGCTTTTTCTGTCACCTTAGTCTGCATCCTTTCGGCCAGGAGTTGGTTACGCATATCTGAACCAAGTTGCGTTTTCATCTGGCTAACACTCTGACCATAGAAGTCTTGAATGGCCTTTTCGTCCTGATTAAAATAGGTAAGTAAGCGCTCAATCCGGGCATCAATTTGAGACTCGACTTCTTCCTCAGTTACCTCGACAGAGTCGAGTTTTGCCTGATTTACGAGTAATTTTTGAACGATAAGGTTCTGAAGTACTACGCATTGATATTCTGGCGGCAGGGCAGGCTGGTCTTTTTTGGCAAAACTGTATTGTTCCTGCACCTCACTTAGCAAGATAATCTCGCCACCCACGGTCGCTACCACCCGGTCGATCACCGCTTTATCATTTTGGGCAAATAATCCCAGCGGAAAAAGGAATAATAGAAGTAATCTGGTCATATTGTTAGTTGAAAATCTTTGTTGGACTTTTGGACCTTTTACCATTGGATCGATGAACTTAAGATGCGATTGACTATCAAAGTCTAAAATACCAGCGAGACCAGGGTTCATTCACTGAATGATCTTAATATTTTCGCGCCGCAATTCTTTCTGATATAGGTCCTCTTTCCAGCGTTCCAAAAGTTCTTGTTTGCGCTTGTGGAGGATAATTTTTTGAGCTTGGTCTTTGGCATAATCAAAGGGAGCAGTTGTTTTTCCCTGAACAGCTTCAGTTACCCGGTAATAATATCGAAAATCGCCATCTGATAAAGTGCCTTCTCGGCGTGAACCTACATTTTCAGAAGTCAAGGTCCCTTTTGGTAATAAAAGAGCTACTTCTTGCAACGTATACCATTTTTCCGGATCAAGTAACGTTACCGTTGCCCATTGCTTGGCAAAAGCATTGAGTTTGGCCTCATCGGTTGGGTTATGGCTGTACCAAAGTTTGTTGATTTCGTTTTGCGGAGCCTGTAAAGAGATTTTAAGTAAAGAACATTTCAGAATCGTACTTTCAAGCTGGAACTGATCCATGTTGCTTTCGTAATAAGCCTTTAATTCATCTTCGGCTACGGTACTATCAAGTTTTTCAGCAATAAGCCTTTCCTCAAAATTAAAGCGGACAAGACTGGCTCTGTAGCTCCGGACGAGTTCGTCAATGTCAAGTTCTTTAGATATACTACGCTCTGCTTCATACATCATTAATTGCTCCCGCAACCAACGCTGCACATAGGCTGCAACCAACAGGGTACTGTCAGCGGGCAAGGTGCCTGTAGACACAACACCTTCTAATTCAGAGAGATAAAGTTTACGATCGTAAACTCTTGCCAGTAATTTGTCTTCCTTTTTTCCCTCCGCTTTTTTACCACAGTGCCATAGGCAGGTAAAGCAAAGGAGTAAAAGGAAACCTGCCAATTTATTAAATCCAGCAAGCAAAAAGAGTTTATTCATGGTCAATATTTGCCAAAAGGCTGGCAAAGGTAGGCTAATTGACCTGAAAAGTATGCAGTTGAAAGTAGCAACTCTCAAGTTAAAGTTTGAGCCAGTTCTGCGTAGCAAAGTTAGACCTGAAACATTCAGTTAGAAATAAGCTAAAGACTGGCCATTACACCGGCCTGAACAGAAAAGGTACTTAAATGGGAGGCTTTAGGTCCAATGCCTCCGCCTAATGATTGACGGTAAATGGGCTCTACAAATGCGATATAACGTTTTCCTAATGCTTGCTCTACCCGTAATCCCAGATCAGCCGTTGCATAAGCATTGTAGGATAGTCCACCATTTTCAAAAATACCCTTGGCTTCCGGGAAAGTAGGAATCGCAGGTACACCTGGGGCAGGGTCAGGCAATTGGCCTGGCGGTGGGTAATGCACGGTATTGTAGCCGTAACGCTTGTTTGATGCAAAATGTGAGCTGACGCCACCCACCGCCATTGCCGTGGTATTTTTAACTTTAGCCATTCGCCGGGTAGCTTTCACAGGGATTGAAAATACATCCGCTTCTACGTTATCAACATAAAAAAAGGTAATTCCGTTGAAAGGATCGTTCTGATACTCTTGGTTTACTCTTTTAGGTTGGTACTTTTTTTGCGAATAGGTGATTCCAGTCTCTATGCCCCATTTTCCTTTTCGGTAACCTACGGCAAATCCACCGCCACTACCAGTACCCTGGTTTTTGTAACCGCTATCCTTTAGGTAGTTTTTATCAAAAGATCCAAAAGTTGAGGCATATAAATGGCTTGAATTCCTGTATTTTTGAATTTGGAGGCCTGGAATAAAAGGGGCTGAACCAGCATACTGTACTGGTACCAAAGGGAGTGAAGGCAACACTGATCCAACCTGGAACTTAACCAATCCGGACTCACTGTAAAAGTTTGCCGGATCAAGCAAAGTAGCGGTACTAGCCGCAATTGGCTGTTGGGTAGCTGAAATTGTAATTTCTGTGCCCGTAGTAAGGGAGGCAGTTATGTTTTGAACAAAAGCAACCAACTGATCCGTGAGGCTTTGATTTTCTGCGCTTCCTTTAACTTTCGTTGTGCCCCCTTGTATAGATGATTGTGTTTTGTTTTTTGACGATTGTGAATGGGCAATCGGGCCTTTGAATTCTATTTTTACAGGAACTGGATTTGTTACGGATTCCACGACCCCAAAAAATCCTTTTAGATTGAGCAAAAGAAGCAAGAAAATAGCGGCTTCTGCCAGCTTTATAAGGCGCACCTTTCGTGCCCTTGCAATTCCATCCATTCGCCCGGATAGCGCCGACCAGGAGCTTGAATCATAGGCTGTTTCGATGCGTTCCAGGGATGGCCGCAAAGCTTTGTCCAAAGCATCGGGTGCAGGTAAAGCATTGAGGCGGCTTTCGAGCGCAGCCCAAGTGCTAGGGTCGAAAGGCTCCTCGATATTATCCAGGGCTGATTTAAGGGTCGAGTCGAATTTCTTCAAGTCCATTTTGTATTTGTGCAATACCAATTTTTGATTGGCATTATGAATTAGCGCTTGTTCAGGATTTTGGGTTGAGTGCTTCATTAGGGATCACTCCAAATCAAATTCCATTCGACGGGTCGCGAAGATTTCCTGTAGTTTGAGTCTTGATTTAACCAGGTTACTTCGGGAGGTGCTTTCTGCGATACCAAGTGCATCCCCAATTTCTTTGTGGGAGTAGCCCTCTACTACGTACAGGTTGAAAACTGCCCGGTAAGCTGGCGAAAGTTGTTGTACTGCGTCAAGAATCTCCCGCTCTGAAAGGTTGCTCAATGCGTCTGGCTCATCAATGGATACCGTTTGAATCGCATCCAGATCTTCTGTTCGGCGTCTTGTGTTGCGGCGGTAGTAATCAATGCAGGTATTCACGACGATGGTTCTGATCCAGGCGCCAAAAGCGGTGCCGGCTTTGTACCGACCGATGTTTTGAAACACCTTAATAAACGCCTCATGCAAAAGATCCAGTGCTTCGTCCCGCGAACCAGCGTAACGCAAACAGATGCCCATCATGCGGCCATAATGTTCTTCATATACCTGTTGCTGCGCCCAGCGTTCCTGGCGTGTGAGTGCTTCCACGAAATCGCGTTCAGCGCGTTCCAAATTTAGGGCAATGTCCATGGTGTTGATTCTCGTTGGATGGTGAGCAAAGCTCGTCCGGTGCGCGGTTTCACTTTTAACGGTAGAGCCGTTCCGAACGCTGCTTTACTTGGCGCAAAACTTTAGCAGAAGGTTGGAAGTGAGATAAAATTCATTTTACGAAACACTTTAGTGCACCAATACTAATTTGGCCTGATCTGCTTTCGCGATGTCCTTTAGAAACGACAAAAGGTCGTCAAATTTTTCTTTAGGCTGTACTTCGTTTTTCATGACCAATTTCCTGTGAACCGTGATCTCATTATTATTGTACTGAACAGCCAGATCAAAACTGCCGAAAACAGATTTGATAGAAACCGGGTTTAGCGTGTTTTCGACTGAAAAGCCGTCAGGAATCGTGATGACAATAGTATCCTCCTCGGTTTTGCCACGAGAATGTGCCTGAACAGGATGCTGGCGTGGAAGGTTAGATGCAGGAATTTCAGTTTTCCCTGACAAAAAAGAAACAGGCAGGAAAAGACGCTTTCCACTCGTTGATGCTAGGCTTGGTATACTCAGCGAAAGCTTTTGAATTGTTTCCGGAATGAGGTCTTTTTTGACATCAAACGAAAGGCTTATGATCTCAAAATCACTTAAATCCAGCAGTTGGTACAGATACTTTTTGCGCAAGTCATCATGCAGTTCAGATAATCGTGCTGGAATAGTCTGTTCAAGGGCCTGGAAAGTGCCTTTTAATTGAAGCGTTGCACTTCCATCCTTATCAAGTGTAACCAAAGATTCCCGATGGATCGTATTTGCGGTTTCGTCATACCGGGGTGTTCGAACCAATTGTCCGCCTTCCGGGTAGATAACCAGAGCAAGCCGATCGTCCGTAAAATCGCTTAAGTATCCAAAACTTTGAGTTTGGCTGGTACATTCAAGCCAGATCGATTTGTCGGGGGTTGGAATGCAAATTGTTGCATGGTTGAACCACGGATTGGGAAAATCCGGAACCTGAGTATTTTGTTCGGTTGCTTCGGCACGAATCAAAGCATAATAAGCCGGAACACCCACCGCCTGAAGCATGGCCATGGTATAATTGCTGAGACCTTTACAATCGCTGTATTTAAACTTGTCTACGTCGCTTGCTGGCATTGGTTGCCAGCCGCCAATGCCCATCCCTACATAATAGTAGCGGGTACTATTTTGTAAAAGTTCATATACTCCCTTAGCTTTACAGACCATATCAGGACAATCGGCTGTCAATCCTACAAGTTTGGCAACAGTTTCGGCTGAAAGTCTGGCCTTATCGGCATTCATAATGCCAATAAACTTCCCATAAGATTCCCAACTACTCATATCTCCATCATAGCCTTCCAAGCGAAAGAGGGTTGGCGCGGTCATAACCCTTGGCATACTGTTGTAGCCTAAGGGTAGTAATGGTTCAGGTTCGAAAGCGGGAAGATTACGAAATTACCATTGGAGGGGGGGCTTTTTTTGATCCGGAAGTACATTGAACTCTAGGAATCTAACCTTGAGATCTTCGGGTGTTATGAGCTCAAAACTAGCGGACTCAACAGATTGAAAGGTATGAAGTTGGGGTTCAAAGACGGGATAGAACATAAGCCCGTTTAGACGGGCCACGAGGGTGTACTCGATGGTAAAAGGGAAAGCAAGTCTTGGAAATTGTAGAATCCTCGCCCTTGAATCGGTGGCAAAAAATTGCTCAAAAGGCTTCTGGTCTAAGATTTCGTTTTTCTTGATCTTCCGGATCAATTTACCGGTAGCATCATAAACCCTGCCTTCGATTTCTTCAATTTTCCGGATTTGATCATACCAGAAGACCTGGTCAAGTTCATCAGCAGCCTGCTCATTGAGCAATGTGATCACCTTGTGTTCGGTTTCCAGGCCTTCTCCTTTATTAATCACCTCAAATTTCAGATCATAAAGCCTAACCACAGATTTTGCATGTTTGAGCAATTCTGGCGGAATGGATGCAAATGAATAATTTGTCTGAGCCATAACAGGAGCTATGCTGCTTAGGGACAAAAGGATCCATAAAAGTGTTTTCATAAGGAAGGTTATTTTGTCAAGACGATTTGTTCGGCCATTTTGGCCACCATAATTGAATAGAATTGTTGTAGGTCGGGAAATGTAGTTATAGGGACAAACTGGGTTTTGATGTTCTTCTTGACCGTGATATTGATTAGTTCAGGATTACTTTTGTCTATGAGGTAGTCAAAAGCTAGGGTATGTTCATTCATTACTAGCTTTAAGGGATTAGGCGCCTCTTCTACCTGGTAACCTGAAGGGATTTTAAAGGAAAAAAAATAGGTGGAGGAGGAAGGAGGGCCGAAATCAATGCCGAATTTTCGATCTGGATTTTTAAAAGGGGTCTCTTTTAAGCCCATATTGAGCATAGGGGTCAGGTATATTTTATTTCCTGAAACCGTGGTATAAGAAGAAGATTCCAGCAAAAAGGAGCCTTTTAAGGCAGGAGTATTCCAATCTGAGGTTGCTTCAATGGTTACTTCTGTCAATTTTCCACCAGCAATCATCTCTTTAAAATGTTCCTTGACATAGGCCTGGGCATCGTTGTTGTGGATCATTTCTCTTCCAGCCACGGCTGCATGCCCAGTTTCAGAAAAGGACACTTTAATAAGAGCCAAACCATCCGAAGTGAATGAAATATCTGAAAGCAGGGCAGATCTGTCTGCAATTTTGCTCTCCAAAGCAATCCACTCAATATTTTCCTGGTTTTTTAACATCAGACCATCCCCATTACAAACCGCTTTTGGTAGCAGCCCAATAGGATTGGGCCAGGACGAAGCATCAATCAGAGAAATGCTCCCGTCTTCAAGAACAAGGCCAGTTAAAACACGATCAAATTGTCTCAAAGAAACCCTGAAATTTATGGGTTTCCCATTGCCTAAGGTGCTGACTAAAACCGGAAAGGCTATCAGGTCTGCCCGACGTAACATATTGATCATTAATATATTAAGATCTGTGGGAGTACCTTTTTTATTCTTAGTGAGATTTTCCAGTGTCTGACTTTTCCAGAAATAATCAAAATTAGAGGCCTGGTAGTTTTTACCAATAAACTCATAAATGGAAGCTGCCTTTTCAAGGCTGGTAGTTTTGCCTTCAATGCATTTAGCTGCTTCAGAACCTGTAAACTTGGAAGAACCCAGTATATCCTTGAAATTTTCCTCCAGGAGATCTTTGCCAAGTTGTGTCCAGGTGTCATTTCTTGCCTTGAAAGACCCAAGATTCAACCTTTTCGTCGCTTCAGAGTATACTATAGAGATTTCATAAACTCCGCTTACATCAAAATTTATCTTAGAAAGATAGTCATAATTGGAGGCAACATAGGGCTCCGGATTCAACGCCGGCACGTCCTTCTGGATGTAATGAAGGATTTTGACGGAATAATCGACCGTCCCGAGAATACGCTCATTTCTCTCTTCTTCTTTTGCCACGAAATACGGAGTCCAACCTTGTGCAAACTTTTTGTATTCAATAAAAGTAGGGACAGATGCTTCAAATTCACTCCAGACAGTTGGTGCTATGGAATTTTGAAAAACCCACTCATTGACCGGCAAACCAATGCCTTCATCCTGGAGGGTATATTTAAATTCGATTACACTGCCTTCTCTTACTCCGGGAATAGCACCTTTATTTACGAAATGCTGGGAGGTGAGTTTCTCTTCAAAAATATTTTCAGCACTTAGTTTGGTCTCCACAATCTTGTCTCCTTCCATGTTGTAACAACAGGCTTTAAACTCGGTCAATTTTTGGCCTTTGGAGAAAAAGACAGCAATATCGGCAAAGCCGTATGCGTCTTTTTTGAAAATCTTGATCCGTTTGTGGTGTTCGTATTTAAGAATAAAGCCTGATCCTTCGTAATAATTGTGGCTGACGATACCTTTATCAAAAAGAACTACTGCAGGCGCAGCCGGATCAGCAGGATAAACGGTCATTTTCATCTAATCATCAGAAATATTTCCATATTTAATTTTGGGACTTTTGTCCTGAGCCAAAAGAAAAAAGGGGAGGAGCAAGAGTAAAAATGTCAGAATCCGTTGGTTCAAGCAGGTCATAATAGTTTAATTTAAGGGTGAGAATTGGGTGCTTTAGAAAATAAAATGTCAAATAACCACAGCGTTTTCACGATTTTAAAAATGATAAGCAAAAGTAGGCTGTAAGTTTCTATCCACAATGGCTACGTCTGTCCAGGTTTTTCAAATCCATGGTACATTTTGTTCAGACCATTACTATAAAACTTCTAAAGATTCTGATGAAAACGCAGGGTTGATAATCCCCGCCTGCTAAAAATTCAGACCTGGGAAGTTTTCATTTTTGTTTTAAATGTGACATGAGGTTCAAGGTAATAGCATTTGAAAATCAATATTTTAAACTAAATTTAGAAAAATATACAATAAAATGTTTTAAATAAAATCAAAAATTCTTTGTTATAAACAAATTGTATGTAATTTTGCTCGCCGAGAAACTTGAAAGGCGAGCAAAACCCTGGGGCTCGTCAGGCAAATAACCTACCGTCACAAAATTAAACTAATTGCCGCCATGGGAAAGAACAAATGGTACTTCGAGACCGAAAACAACGCTAAACAGACAGGAAGTGCCACGAACCAGAATCGCTCAAAAAAATCCAGTTATCTGCCCAGCACCTTTGTTTGGGAGTCTCCTGAAAACATGCCCTTACCAAAGCTGTTGAGGCTGGTATGGCTTCGATTCAGGCGAAGTTGGGTGGCGCTCCGATTTCAGGCAAATCGCTGGTCATTTGGTATTTTTAAAAAGAAAACCCTGGTTCAGCTGGGTTTTTTAGGCTGCCTGGCTTTTATCCTGCTTGGGCCAGATGGTCAATCCGGGTTATTGAACAGAGGTGAAAACTCAACCTCCTTCATAGCACAGGAATCAAACTTCGATCTTGGTAGAGAGGAGAAGATCACGCGCAAAGCAAAACCAGCCAAACGGAAAAATGAAGCAGCACCAGTGAATGATCATGAATTGTTGCGTACTCAATCCCAAGCGTATATCCAGCGATATAGCAAAATAGCCATGGGTGAAATGAATCAGTTTGGAATCCCGGCCAGCATCAGCCTGGCTCAAGGACTGGTTGAAAGCCGTGCTGGTACAAGCAAATTAGCGGTATCAAACAACAACCATTTTGGAATGAAATGCTTTTCAAAAAAATGCCCTAAAGGCCATTGTTCTAATTTTACAGACGATTCCCACAAGGATTTTTTCAGAAAATTCCCTAATGCCTGGGAAAGTTGGCGTGCACACAGTCAATTGCTCGCTTCAGGGCGGTATACTAAGCTAAAGCGCTATGGTCGGGATTACCGTGCATGGGCGTATGGCCTTAAGGCGGCAGGTTATGCTACAGATAAAACCTATGCTGAACAATTGATAGGAATAATCGAACGGTATGATCTACAGAAATACGACCGGTAAATACCAGCATGAGTTTTGGAATGGCTACAAATTTGTCCGTTCCAAAACTCAGCCTTGTGCATAAACCACTGATTTTTCGTCGAAAAAGGCTTCCCTGAAGAAATTACGAATCGGGAATACTTCAGTATACTCCTTCCCTTTTCCTGGAAGAGCCCTGATTTCGATGCTCAGGTTTCCACCCTTTAAGGCTAAAATTCCATTGGGTAATATATGAACATGTTTTTTTTTCAAAAATCGCTGGCTCCAGACCAACAGCTTATCCAACGGAGCTACTCCTCTGGAGAGCACAAAATCAAACTGGCTATTCATTTTAATTTCCTCCGCACGGCCGTGAATGGCCGTTACGTTTTCGAGACCCAGTGCACTCGCTACAGCTTGCACTACATGGATTTTTTTGCCGGTTCCATCCACCAAAACGAATTGAGTATCAGGAAAAAAGATGGCCAACGGTATACCTGGAAAGCCTCCACCAGTCCCGAGATCTAGTACTTGCGAGCCTGGAGCGAACTGGATGACCTTGGCAATAGCTAAGGAGTGAAGAACGTGGTGTTCAGTCAGGTTCTCTATATCCTGCCGGGAGATTACATTGATCTTCTCGTTCCATTCGCGATAAAGTGGCTCAAGTTGGGCAAAGCGGGCCACCTGTTCAGGTGACAAGTTCGGGAAGTATTTATTAATTAAGTCCATTTTTTGATTCAAACTGTGGCATTAAATTACATTTCACTGCGCTAATTCTTCCAGCATTTTTTCAGCTTGAACGCGGCGTTCGGGAATTTCAGTATTCGAAAGGGCACGTTCTACAGCTCGTTTCGCTTGATCCTTTTCAGTAGGATCGATTGCAGCGATCTTGACATAAGCTAAAGCCATATACCAGTATATTTCTTCTCCAAACCGGTCCAGATCCTCAATTTTTGAAATGAACTCCAGTGTAAGTTCCGGATTGTCCAGTTGGAGCCCAATGATAGCGAGATAAAAAAACGCATCAGATTGGCAAACAGCCAGCGAGTCATCGATCATCGGGACTAATTCAACCGCAGCTTCGCGCCACTCCTGCTTTTTATAATATTCATCTGCCTTGCTAAAACAAAGGGAGCAGGCATCTGGTCGAATGGGTGATATACTGTCTTTTGAATACCGAATTGCCATATCCTCCAAGATACTGTTTGGTGGCTGAAAGTTATTATCGTACACCTTTGCTGGGGAGTGATCTTGAGTGACCCAGGTATAGGCTGCAAAACCAATCGTAAGCAATACAAACAGAATGAAAGCATTTCGAATGGTTTTGTTTTCACTTGAAGCAGGTACCTGGCTGGAATATAGTCTTCGTTCAAGCGCTTCACAGTCTGTCCAGATTTGGTTAAAATGGGAATCGGTCAGAGTGGTTGCTACCCACCCGGGCAAAGGGGTTTCCCATTCCTTTCCTTTTTCATCGAGTAGTTTTTTGAAACGTTCAATGCTTTGTATAGCAGTCCCGATATCCTTATTTTGGGCTCCTGATTCAATTCCGGCTGTAAGGTTGGCAAGGCGCAATATTTGCCTTTGGTCCTCTACATTGAGCTTTGTGAATTGACGTTTTACCCGGATCTGCTGCCTGACTTCAAGCATCGCCTGCAGGTCAGGTAGGACATTAATTACAGGAATCTCTTCAGAAGAAGGCTCAGGGAGCATGGGTAACTCTTGTCCTTTTTCACGCAACCAATCACTATATTGTGCTACTGCCAGATCTTTCAGGAAAATGAAGATCGGTGTATCATCTGGGTATTGGCCATGCTGTAGTAGAAGTGAGGTTTGTATTACGCTCAGGCGAAAAAAAGTATTTCCATCAGCATAGCTACCTCCCATGGATTGAATCGCTTTAGCTACTGTTAAGCGGAACTCATTGTATAATGCGTCAACGACGATAGCATCAGCGATGCGTAGTCCATTGAGGTAGGTTTCGTTGGGAAATGTTGCGGAAGGATTGCTCATAACGTAGGCAAAGGTCGTAAGGAACGGCGAATTGGTGGAAGAGAAATCTAAAGTAACTATCCTAAATGCTTTAACCCTTGCATTTAATTCATTTTTGTGTTAACTTTGTTCTATCCCCAAAGATGTATGAACTACCATCTTAACCAAATTGAATACTACTATGAGAGAATCCTTTCTCCATTTCCTCTGGCGTACACGCCGTTTCGATGCTCAAAATCTAATCACTACAGAATCTCAGCCTATTGAGATCCAGGTCGCAGGTGAATATAATTCCCATGCTGGCCCCGATTTTTTCAACGCCCGCCTTCGCATCGCCGATACGGTCTGGGCTGGCAATGTAGAAATGCATCTGCGTAGCTCAGAATGGCTCGTGCATGGACACTCCAAGGATCCAGCATACGATAATGTTGTACTCCATGTGGTGTTTGAAGAAGACCAGCCCATCTTGCGCTCTACAGGTGAACGTATTCCATGTCTTGAACTTCAAGGTCGTATCCCACCCAAGTTGCTTGAAAATTACGAGCGTCTGGAACATGAAGCGGCATGGATTCCTTGTGCACATTTTTTCCACCAGGTACCAGATATTATTCGACTCAACTGGCTCGACAGACTTATGGTAGAGCGGTTGGAGTTAAAAACAGCCGTTTTGGCCGAGGTGCTCCAAATGACTGAAAATCACTGGGAAGAGTCATTTTACAGGACTTTGGCCCGAAACTTTGGGTTGAAGGTAAACGCGGATCCGTTTGAAGCCTTGGCGCGTTCGCTACCGCTTATGATCCTGGCTAGGCACAGATCCAGTCTGCTTCAATTGGAAGCATTGCTTTTTGGTCAGGCTGGATATTTGGAGGAAAAACATACTGAAGAGTGGCCAAATGAACTGGTCCGGGAGTATCGCCATCTGGCACATAAATACGGACTCGAGCCACTTGCAGTCAGCCAATGGAAATTTCTCCGCTTACGTCCTGCCAATTTTCCAACGGTGCGGCTTGCTCAGTTTGCCGCACTGGTGCATCAATCGGCTCACTTATTTTCTAAGATATTGGAAGCCAATGATTTGCGAGAAATAGAAAATTTATTTAGTGTTCAACCCAGTCCATATTGGCGGAATCATTTTCAATTTGACAAACCTTCTGTAAAACGGGAAAAACTGTTTGGACGCGACTTCATACACTTGCTTGTGATTAATACCATTGTACCTTTTCTTTTTCATTACGGGAAGACAAGGGACTTTGAGGAGCCTCAAAAACGCGCCCTGAAACTGCTTGAAGAACTCCCACCGGAGTTGAATACCATCATTGATGGTTGGGCAGAAATGGGTATTACAGCCCGAAATGCCTTCCAAACCCAGGCTTTGATCCAGCTGAAAACTAAATATTGTGATCAAAAAAGATGTCTGGAATGCGCAATCGGCAGTACGATTTTGAAAGGATAGAAAAGGTCGATCAGGCTACTTTGCGGTCCGCAAAAATGCTTCCATGGCCCGGTGTAAGTCCATAGCCATTGCTTCATTAGGTTGGTATTTTAAGGTGTTGGCATGCAGGCTAAAAATGCGACGGATCTCTATTTCCTGTACTTGAGTGCGTAAGGAAATTTTTTGAAAAAAGTCATCGTCCGTGCGTGGAAGGCCCGTTTCAGCATCAAGGAGCACCACTAATCCGTATCGTTCGCGCAAATGTGCCAGAAAGTGCCGCATTCCCTGTTTAGAAAGCCCGGAATAGTTTTTTTCCTGGAAATGTAGGTTGGCAATGGTGCTGATGAATTCGTAAGAGGAGTTTTCGTTTTTGGGTAAAACCGGAATAATTCGCTGCCGTCGTTTGGCACGAAATACAAGCCAGATGATTGCCAATGCTGTAATTATGTACCAGGCCCATGCCAATGCAGGCTGCTCTAATATAAAAGTCAGCAGATGCTGTTTGGCCGGGGATCGGTTAGAAAGGCCATTGTTTCGACGGCCAACTTCTTCCGGTACCCGGCTAACGGCATCCCAATAAATATTACCTTCAGAAAGTTGGGAAAACACACCTGCCACATAAGTGTGCGTGTCATGACGCAAAAGGCTGAAATTAGAAAATGCAATCGGATTGGTGTGCAGCAAGAAGCGGCCTTTTCCGAGTGGAAATTCGGCAAAATTTATATAATTTTTGTTGAGATAGCCCAGTGGATGTTGTTTCAATGAATCACAAAAATAGTAGGATCCGATGTAGTTCCAAGGGTAATTTTCAGGTATATTCTGCCTTGCAAAAAAGAAGGTCGTACTGCTATCGGGGAGGATAGGGGTGCGAAGTGAAAAACGGCCCAGGCTATCTTCAACCATTCCATAATCGTTCCAGTTTGCTTCTGCGCATTCGTCAAAATAAACGAATGTCATTAAATCAAAAGGGATGGTTTTACTTGAAATAAATGCTGTATTGCCCGCCGCTACAAAATCTAAAAGCCGTTTTGTGCCTGCCGAATCCAGGTACATTGCTTCCCCGATAAAAACATAATTGTGTCCAATGGAATTACGGTCCACGGGGAGTTCTTTTGCAATGTTTTTTCGAAGTTCAACGAACTTTTCACCTTCAAAATAGTGCGCCAGTAAATTGTGTGCGATCAAGGAGCCGTAAGGCTGGTCATTTTTTTCATCGTATCCCTTTTTTTCCCAGCTAGACTCCTCCCAATCAAATTTTGGCTTATTTGCCTCGAATGCGTAATAAAACATCGCTCCAACAAGGGCAATGGCAACGAGCGCGAGTAGGATTGGGGTACTGCTCTTTTGCATTGAAAAATCTGGATATTGGAAATTAATTAAAAATGGACCCAGCCCTGCGCTTTTAAATCATGCAAATTTCCACCCATGGTATTTATTTTGATTCCATCTTTTGCTTCCAGGATCTCCCCTGCGATGTAAATATCAGGTAGGTATTTTACCTTTTCTATGTCTTCAGGTCGGATGGTGAAAAGCAGTTCATAGTCTTCTCCGCCATTCAGGGCACAGGTGATCGGGTCAAGTTTAAATTTTAAAGCCAACAGTTGAGCTTCCTGGTTGATGGGCACTCCGCTTTCTTCGATAAGTGCTCCGACCATACTCTGCTTGCATAAATGAAAAACCTCTGAGGCCAGGCCATCAGAAATATCGATCATAGAGGTTGGTTTTAGGCCAATTTTCCTGAATTCCTCGATCATATCGCGGCGTGCTTCGGGTTTTAGTTGGCGGCCTACTGCATAGGTCTGGTTTTCAAAATCGGGCTGTAGTTCAGGGTTTTCCTGCCAGATATATTTTTCTCTTTCCAGGATCTGAAGGCCAAGGTATGCTCCGCCAAGCTCGCCTGTGATACAGATAAGATCACCTGGTTTTGCTCCGGATCGATAAACGAGTAATTCCTTTTCGCATTGACCAATAGCCGTAATACTGATCGTCATTCCCTTAGGCGAAGAGGTAGTATCTCCACCAACCAGATCCACGTTGTATGCCTCACAAGCAGCGCGGATACCTTCGTATAATTCATCCAGGGCTTCCACTGAAAAACGGTTGGAAATGGCCAGTGAAACTACGATTTGTTTTGGCAGCGCATTCATGGCGTAAATGTCAGATAGATTTACCACCACGGCTTTGAAGCCCAAATGCTTGAGTGGAGTATACGATAAGTCGAAGTGGATACCCTCCACAAGCATGTCGGTACTGATCACTGTACAGAGCGAGCCGTTATCAATGACCGCAGCATCATCGCCAATGCCTTTGATACTGGAGGCTTGTCGTAGGGGGAAATCACGCGTGAGGTGGTCGATCAGGCCGAATTCGCCCAATGTATTTACGTCTGTTCGTTGCAAGATATTTTATTAAATTTGGAGATTAGAATCACTTAAATTGGAGCGCCTGTATGAATTGACCACAAGGACCACAGCATCGTATTAATCCACTTGACCCACATTTATCCTGGGAAGTAACCACAAAGACAAAAATCCGCCCAGGAAGTTGTAAAAGATCTGCACTGCAAAAAAGGCAATGTTCGCATAAGAAAACCCGTCGCTGCCGCTAATGCCATATAGCGCTAAGCCGGCAATACAAAGTGCGTGGAATGTTCCCATGCCACCTGGAGAAGGAATTACAAATCCTAAAGTTCCAAACACAAAAACCATGAGTGCTGCACTCATGCCTAAGTGTTCGGTCGGTGGGAATGCCAGGAGGTTGAACCAGCATTGAAGGTAAAACATAACCCAGATGCCAACAGAATATCCAATAAACAAACCTGGATTTTTAAGCTTAAAAACACTCTTCAGGCCATCCAAAAATCCTTTTAGCAGGCTTCCTACTTTTTGTAAAAAGGGAATTTTGGCGAGCCTTCTTCGAAGAAGATATGCTAAAACAGTTCCTAAGGCCATAACTGCCAATAATGTTTGCACGATAGGATTTTGGAAAAGTCCACCACCAGAATTTTCTCCTTTTCGTTGTAAAATAAAGGCCCAAAGGGTGTCACCTTCAAACAAAAACGCGAGTCCAACCACTCCGCCAAGACACAGAAAATCCATGAGTCTGTCAATGCCCACAGTTCCCATCACCTTCTCCACCGGAAGTTTTTCATAACGGGCAAGCGAACCAGCGCGTACGACCTCGCCCATGCGTGGAAGGAAGAGGTTGGCAAAATAGCCCAGTAAAATAGTCAGCAGCGAATTCGCGAAACCCACCCGGTAGCCCAAAGGCTCCAACAACATTTGCCAACGCCGGGCACGGAAGATATTACTCACCGTAAAGGCTGCCAATACGGCTAATATCCACCATAGATTCACGGTGGAAAAGTCGTACAAAAGCTTGTCAACCAGGCTACATTGATCTGTAGGGGTGCCGTCTAAGTGACACTGTTCTTGAAATGCTTTGTTCTGGCTTCGGAATACCCAAGCCATGATGCTGATCCCGAGACCGAGAAAAAGGAAAAATTGAAGTACTTTTTTTGCCATTGCAGGAGCAAAGGTCAAAAAACATCCGCGTTTTTCTATAAAAATCGAGTTGTCCTTACAATATTTCCTGGTGGCAGGACAACTTGTTCCGGGGCAAAAATAAATTTTAGTTGGAACCCAATTTTCGCATTCGATGACCACTGTTTTAAACTTAGGAATTGTCAGGGTAAAATACCCACAGCCGCCTTCCACATTGCTTGGGAGGTTGATTGGCTCCGAAATCAATGGAGAGAACAGATTGCCGATTTTTTATAAGTTGAAAGAAACGCATAGTATTTCTTGGGAATTTTAGAATTGCCAACCCCAATCCTATCACCTATTTCAAAAAGAGGGTTCTATTCAAAGGCTATTTCCCGCTGTCCACATCTTTAATAAATGAAATAAGGCCAGGGAAATAATGCGCCTGATCATCCCACATGGACATGTGGCTACCCTCGGGACAGAGCAAAAAACGACCCTTTTGAACTTTTTCGGATACCATTTTCATGTGATTGGGATCCATGGTGTCATGGGTAGCGCCGATCACAAGCGTGGGCACTTTGAGGTCAGGTAATTTGGCCGTCACATCCCATTTTTCGAGTTTTCCTGATACGCCGAACTCACTGGGTCCTTGCATGCTGACGTAAATGGTTTGGTTGATTTTAGTAAATGAGCGTTTCAGCGGCTCAGGCCATTGATCGAGTGGTATGCGGCAGATATGTTGGTTGTAAAAATTTGCCATCAACAACTCCATGTAGTGAGGGTTGGCAAAATCTCCCTTTGATTCAAGGTCCTGAATTTCAGCCAACACTTTAGGCTCCATTTGTTTGGCAAGCACATCATCGGCGTATTTGCCATACGCCGGGCAGCTCATCATCATATTGGAAATGATAAGTCCCTTTAAATTTTGCTGATACTTCAGGGCATATTCTGCAGCCAAAATACCACCCCAGGAATGGCCAAGCAGAAAAAAATTGTCTTTATTTAGTCTCAAAGCCTGCCGTACCTGCTCTACCTCCTCTACAAACCTTGGCAAATTCCAAAGGCTTGTATCGTTGGGTTGGTCGGAGTAAGCGGAGCCCAGTTGGTCGTAGTAGTAAAACTCTATGCCTTGCTGAGGCAAAAAACTTTCCATACACTCCCAGTATTCGTGCGTGCAGGCAGGGCCGCCATGGAGGAGCAATACCTTGATCCTGGGGTTGTTGCCGATGCGTTTGGTCCATACCTTGTACTTGCCACCATCGAGCGATATCAGTCTGATACCACCATTTTTTACGCCTGTTTCATCGTTAATAAGGTAATCGCAGGTAGGATTTGCAGGTTGATGATTACAGGAGAAAATTGCTATAAGAAGGACGAGCAGTAGTAGGTTTTTATATAAAGGCATGGTTGAATTGTACCCTGGAGGTTTGTACCCTTGTTGTTAATGTTATTAAGTTGTGGATTGGCGTTAAAGGTCTTTTTAAGCCTTCCACTTCTGCGAATTAAAAGGAGGTTTCCTGACACCAGTTATAGTTTAACAATCACTGCTATCAAGCCCCCAAAACCGCCAAAGCCGCTCCAAGCATCACCTTGTTCACTCCCAGCGCTTCCTTAGCATACGTTTGCAAAAGAATCTGGCGATTCTGGCCTGCTAGCGCTTTTTGCACCCGCTCCTCATTTCCAACCAAAGTAAGCGACTCTTCCAAAGAGGGCAGGGCCGGCAAACTCGCGATTTGAGCCAGGTCATTGCCCGTCAGGATTTTACTATGCCGTATTCCCGGGGGTAAACCGTCAAAACCAATTCCGATACGGGTCACTTCCTGTACGATCTCTTCCACCGCCGCCCCGCTGGCCCGGACGTAGTAAAACCGTCCCATTCGCCCCATCAGATCAATTTTGTCCGGGTCGATACGGCCCTTATCACTGAGAATAGATTCAGCTATATGCATCATTACGATCTTGCAAAAGATCAGATTTCCGGCACCGCCATCGTCGCCCAGAGGCAATATTTTATCCACCACACACTCCATTTGCACCGGACTTTCGGCCACCCGAAAGGGCTTGACCCGTTCGCTGGGCAAGGGGGTAAAACCTGCTTTTACAAATTCATCTACTTCAGGCCCGTACTCGATGCTTGCCAGGGCCATTTGTCTGGAAATATTGTGCGAAACCACGTTGATTACTACCTCACCGGTATCTTCCACGTTTTTAAGGGTATCCTTCGTGGTGTTATTGGCTACCCGGCGGTTGGAAGAAAAGATCAGAATGGGCGGGTTGCTGCTAAACGCATTGAAAAAACTGTAAGGTGCCAGATTCGGAGTTCCATCAGTGCTGATGGTACTGGCAAAAGCGATAGGGCGTGGTGCTACTGCAGCTAAAATATATTGATGCAGATCTTTGGTGGCAATTTTTGTTGGGTCAATGCTTTGCATGGGATGGATTGTATTTACAAATTTGGTTTGCTTTGAATAGGTGCACTAGCGTGGTAATCACGCTGTACTCGTTCTACATAGTCATTTAAAAGATCGATTACCCGGGCCCGCTTCGTAGACTGAACAATGAGGCCAACGTGGTATTCATGGTCGGTCATACGCCAGGCAATTTCGGGGTCCTTGAATTGACTCGTGTCTGGCCATTGCTGGCGCGTCAGGGAGACTATGATTCCGGTGTAGTCCTTGCGCACTTCGGGTAATTTGTATTTTTCACCTGCAGCCACAGCGGCTTCGATTCTTGCCCATTCAAACCAGAGATTCAGGCCCGAAGAACATTCCACCATTTCAGCCAAGTGCGCACCTCCCACCCGACAGGAGGTTTCCAGAAAATAAAACGCACCAGTTTCGTGATTTTTAATGAATTCCGTGTGACTGGCGCCGTATTGCATTCCAAAAGAGGACATTACATCGCTGGTCAATTTTTGTAGTTTTTTATCATCGTCTGAACCAAACGGCACTACGGCACTACGGAAAATTCCACCGCCATGGGCAACATCAAAAGGAGTAGCCAGATAATGAGATACCCTTGAAAAAACGACCTTTCCGCCTTCGGAAAGAGCGTCAACATGGTAAACATCACCTGGTTTAAATTGCTCCACAAGGTAGTTATGGCGGTTTGGGCCAAGGGTTTCGAGATGCTCCCAAAGTTCATTGGCGGCATTTATTTTTTTCATGCCAGTAGCAGAGGCCTGTCCACGAGGCTTCACGATCCAGGGGGAAGCCACTGTTTGGGTAAACTGCTTAATATCTTCGTCATGAAAAAGATCTGAAAAGGCAGGCACGAGGATGCCGGCATCACGGGCTTCGATGCGCATGGCAAGCTTATCACGGAAGTGTCGGGCGGTAGTCTGGCCCATGCCCGGAATACGGAAATGCTCGCGGAGGTAAGCACCCTTTTCCACGTCAAAATCGTCGAGTGCAACAATTCGATCTATCTTTTTTTTGCGCATAAGCCATGCCAGCCCTGCGGCAGTATCTTCCATGTTCCAGTTGTTTTCGGCATCTTCTTGCACATAAAAGATGTCGTCAAGCGCATCAAATGCCCATGCTTTATCCTCGTGTTTTTTAGAGGTAACGAGGTAAACCGTTGCGCCGGTAGATTTCATTCCACGGAGAAAATCATTGCCTTTGAAATAACTGGCGATGCATAGAAAGGAAAGTTTGCCCATTTGTAGGTTCCTTGTGTGTAGCGTTTTAATTTGTAGACTATTGGCTTTTTCAGCATTTGCCATGAAGTCTATGATTCCGTTGGACAAATGACTGAAAAAGTTTTCAATAAGTGAACCTGTTCTTTCATCGATCCGATGAGTCCGCTGGTATGGTTGGTATCGGAGGCAGAAAAAGGTTCCGTTTTTGACCCACGAAAAATAACATGTGATCCATATCGTTGAAGTGGTTCGGCGGTTTTTTGGCAGAATTACCAAAGAAGGAGCTTGGAAAATTGTTGGATCGTCAAGGGCTTGATACAGTAGACTAAAATTGGGTATGTATTAAGAATGTATGTTTCAAAAGTGTAGGTCAGGCAACGATACTTTTAATCGTATACCCTCGGCTTAATATTTAATTTTGGCCTGAAAAAAACAAAAATTACATCTAAACTTATGAAATACCAGTTACTTCAAGCACTGCTAGTACTCTTAATATTCGCTCCCGAGGCCTCTAAGGCCCAGCGCCTGGCGCAATTGATGAGTGCCCAAGAATACAACCAAATTAAATCAGGTCCTGAAAAAAGCCAGCAAATCAGGGATCTGGAGCATAGAAGCTGGTTTCATAAGGATGCCTTTATAGATCAGAAAGGGAATGCCCTGGAGGCAGAAAAAGTCGATCTGTCTCCTTTTGTGGATAATCTTGGAGAAACAACTTTTTTGGTCACAGATATTACTCCAGAATTTCCAGGTGGCGCAATCGCCTTAAAAGATTACTTGCAAAATTTATTGGGAGATTTGCTTGCCAGATCTACGGATGAGGTACAGAATACCTTGTTTATTAAGTTCACGGTGCTAAAAGACGGTAAAATTGAAGCAGTTGAACCAGCCAATCCTTTCCCGGATTGGATACCAATATCGGTTACCCAAAGATGCATGGCTGCCCTTCGCGACATGCCTGCCTGGACTCCTGGTATTTTTAAAGAAGATCCGGTGCGGGTTAAACTATTAATGACACTGAGTCTGCGTAAATAACGTTTTGAGGTTGTGTAAAAGGCACACTAAGCCCTACCTTTGCTGATTGAATTTCCAAATCAACCAAATGTCAAAGCTACAATTCAACAAAAAAAACATGGTGGGAAACCTGACTCAAAGCGGCGCAAAACTCAAGCGCATCTTTATTGAACCCAAACTCCCCGATGGCCTGGCGCCACTCGCCGAACTTGCTCAAAATATCTGGTGGTGTTGGAATCACGAAGCCACAGAGCTTTTCCAGCGTATTGCCCCGCAGCAATTTATCGCACACCAATATAATCCGGTGGCCCTGCTCGATGATTTGAGCATCGAACGCGCGCAAGAACTTTTATCCGATGTAGATTTTATTGCCCGGATGAAGCGCGTGCATAGATCATTCCGGGATTACATGGATATGGCACCGGCTTTAACTGGGCCGAAAATCGGCTATTTCTGTATGGAGTATGGTCTGCACCAAAGCCTGAGACTCTATTCTGGCGGCCTCGGTGTGCTGGCTGGTGATTATCTTAAAGAGATCAGCGACCGCAATGCCAATTTCGTAGCGGTAGGCTTGCTCTATCGATATGGCTATTTTCAGCAGGGTATTTCCCATAATGGGGAGCAATTGCACAATTATGAGCCTGTTAAATTTACACAGCTCCCGTTGGAACCTGTGCGCGATGCGCGCGGCGAATGGATCAAAATCAATGTCAATCTGAGCGGGCGAACTGTTTGGGCAAAGGTTTGGAAATTACCCGTAGGCCGGATGCCACTTTACCTTTTGGATACGGATATTGATGACAATATCTGGGAAGATCGCAGCATTACGCACCAACTTTATGGTGGAGATAATGAGAACCGGCTTCGTCAGGAAATTTTGCTCGGGATTGGAGGCCTTCGTGCGCTGAAGGCCATTGGGATTAGTCCAGACCTATATCATCTGAATGAGGGCCACGCCTCGTTCCTTGGTTTGGAACGATTGCGCAATTACATAAAAGACAATGGGTTGAGTTATGAAGAAGCCCTGGAAGTAGTGCGCTCTACCCAGCTTTTTACGACCCATACACCCGTGCCAGCAGGACATGATACCTTCTCGGAAGGATTGCTTCGGGACTATTTGTATGAGTACACTTATGCACTCGACATTACGTGGGAAGCATTGATCGGTCTTGGCAGATTAAATGAGCAAGACCCATTAGAACTTTTCAACGTGAGCCACCTTGCCATCCGGACCAGCCAGGAAGTAAACGGTGTGAGTCGTCTACACGGTGAGGTCAGTCAACGCATGTTTGAAGAGCTTACCCCCGATTATAATTTTGCTGAAAGTAACATCGGTTATGTCACAAATTCAGTGCACTTTCCTACCTGGGTAGCCCGTGAATGGTTGGCTTTTTACGAGCAGAAGCTGGGAAAGGGAATTTTGAATCATCAGACCGACAAAAAACACTGGCATAAGATCCACCAGGTTCCTGATGGGGAGATTATGTCAATTCGCAGGCTTCTGAAAAAACGCCTGTTAGACTGGGTGCGCAAATCGCTGGCAGAAGATCTTATGCGACGTGGCGAAAACCCCCGTAGCACCTTTGAGATCGTCAACGCCATCAAAGATGATGCGCTTGTGTTTGGTTTTGCCCGCCGTTTTGCCACCTACAAACGTGCCACCCTACTTTTCAGTAATGAAGAACGGCTCGCTGAAATCGTGAAAAACCCTGATCGCCCGGTTATTTTTCTTTTTGCCGGGAAAGCCCACCCTGCAGACAAGGGTGGTCAGGAGTTTATTCGTTTGGTATATAACGTCACGAAAAATCCTAATTTCAAGGGTAAGGTCATTTTCCTTGAAAATTACAGCATGGAAATGGCCAAATTATTGGTGCAAGGCGTAGATGTGTGGCTTAACAATCCCATCCGCCCTAAAGAAGCTTCCGGTACTTCTGGTATGAAGGCTGTCATGAATGGTGTGATGAATTTTTCCGTGCTCGACGGCTGGTGGTGCGAAGGCTATCGGCCTGGTGCGGGTTGGGCTTTGCCTGAAAAAGACACCTATGCTGACCAGCCAGGGCTTCAAAATGAACTGGATGCGGAGACAATCTATAATACGCTCGAAAACGATATCGTACCGAGCTATTATGATCAGGACAAAAACGGCATTTCAGCCCGTTGGGTAAGTCATATCAAAAATACGATCGCCGACATTGCTCCGGAATTCGTGATGGGCCGGATGCTCAATGACTATCAGGACCGGTTCTATTCCAAGCTCGCAACACGCGCGCAGGAACTCAAACAAAATAACTTCGCATCTGCCCGTGAACTGGCCGATTGGAAAATACGCGTGCGACGCAGTTGGCAAGCACTCGAACTGGTTGATCTGCAAGCCCCTGACACCTTCAACCGCTCCCTGCCACTGGGAGGAGAGTTTGAAGCGAAGGCTACCCTAAACCTCCAGGATTTGCACGCGGAGGATGTAGGCGTGGAGGTTGTTTTTTACAAACGCCATTCTGAAAAGGAACTCGAATTTCTTTTTGTGCAGGAAATGGATTTGGAAAGTAAAAAAGGATCAGAAGTCGTTTTTAACTGTTCATTCGTGCCCCGTACTGCGGGTGTTTTTGAGTACGGGTTTCGGCTTTTCCCCAAACATCCGTTGCTCCCACACCGACAGGATTTTGCCCTGGTGAGGTGGCTGTGATGCGTGGTGAAATTCAGTGTAACAGGTCTTACTTTTGCAGGTCGTTTCCCAACAGCATTTTCAATCTCCGGCGAAACGACCTGTAAAGTTCACGCCAAAATTTTGCCCATGATTCGAATTATAACAGCCGCAATTTTCCTGGCAAGCTTTTTTACTTTTGAGAATAAACTGCTTGCGCAAGAATTTCGGGTACAAATAGCCGCATACGGGGAGCGCATGCCACCCTCATATTTTGAAGAACGCGGTATTGAAGACTTTGTGGAGACGACCGATCAACTTGGGATTTACCGCTATTTTGCCGGATCCTTCAAAACCCGCGATGAGGCAGATTTAATGCGTAAAGCAGTAGCCTCCAAAGGATTTTCCTATGCATTAATCGTAGATTTAGAGGTACAACGGCTGATCTGTGGCGCAGGATGTCCCTATTTCCGCAATGGCACCGTATATGTTCACGATGTGCAGCTTCAGGAAACGAGCAACACCATCTACTTTGAATTTGGGCAATATAGTCTGACTCCTGATGCTAAGGTGGTCCTTAACCGCTTTTACGAGCAATTGCGGGATAACCCAGACTTAAAGATGAAAATATATGGCTTTACGGATGGTGTGGATAGCCAGGAAGCGAACCTTAGGCTCTCTGCCGACCGATCACGCGCAGCCCGGAATTATATAGCATCTAAAGGAATTCGGGTGGACCGTATGCTTATGGAGGTTTTTGGAGAAGCTAATCCTGTATTAGCCAATAAATACGAAGGCGACGACAAGACCGATGCGCCTGAAAATCGCAAATGGAACCGCCGAGTAGTACTACAGCTGGTTCACGATTTTAGCGAGGCCGCTACGGATGATTCGATATTTAAAAAATAGAAAGTTAAAAGTTGCAAGTGCCCCCAGAGATGTTTCAACTTTAAACAGCCAACGCTTTCAATGCAAATTTGATTAAATCCTCCACTCTGGCTACATTTGGATTTTCGCGAATCACAGCATTGAGGGCTTTTTGAACGGCAATTCTGTTGAAACCAAGTGCAATGAGGGCAGAAAGTGCTTCATCACGTACGATGCCGTCTACCATGGATGGTAGTAAGGAAGGTGCATCAGGCGCTTCTTTGGTGAGTTTACTCTTAAGGTCAAGTATGATCTGTTTGGCCGTTTTTGCCCCGATTCCTTTTACTTTTTGCAATATGTGCGCTTGTTCACCGATGACAGAAGCCCGTACCTCATCCACCGTCATGGAAGAAAGGATGAGTTGGGCTGTAGTAGCACCTACGCCGGTTACCCCTATAAGCTGTACGAACATCCCTCGCTCCACCTGAGTGGCGAAGCCATACAGCGTATGCGAATCTTCCTTTACAATTAAATGGGTATATACCGTGGAGCGCTCCTGCCCTTGTAAAGCCGTATAAGTGCTGAGCGGAATGTTCACATGAAAGCCTATACCATTCACTTCCAGGGTGATAAAAGCCGGTGAACGATAGGTAATCTCTCCTTTTAAATATGCGTACATTTAACGATGATCTATGATGTATGAACAACAGAGAAACTTGCTACTTCCCCCTTTGAAACTACTTACTTCTTTCCAGCTTTTTCAACAGCCAATCCTACCGATTTCAGGCCGGATAGTGGATCTTGTCTGCCAAATTGCTCTAAAGTAATAGTGTACTCGCCAACTTTTTCAAAAAAAGCATTTTGCTGGATGGGTATCTGAGTACTGCAGGATGAGCCGGAACATTTGCCAAAGGGTTTCCCTGTGGGATCAAAAAAGTCGAAAGACAGCGGTTTGCTCAATCGTTTTCCATCGGGGAAGCGGGTGTAGAATTTCACATAAATGTTTTGGCTGGGGAAAGAATCAGCATACACAAAGTTCACATCAATATTATAGAGCGCGGTAGTATCAGTCACAGTAAACTTAAAATCCAACGTATCGCGGTAGGTCCATTGACCGTTGGGAATGTTTTGCGCTGCCTCAAACAGATAGTTGGGGCCACAGGCACTGAGTCCTAAAACAGTGAAAGTCAAAAAGATAAAAGGAAGTTTCATGTAAATTTGAATGATTAGGTATGAAGGTTAGGGCGTGCGTTTTTCGCAGCTGATCACGATGGCTGGTGGAAGGTTCAAGGCAACTACTTCTACGCTGATGTTACCAAAAATCCGGCGGTAAAGTCTTAGCAGCAAAGGGGAATAGTGAAACTGAACAAACCTGCCCCCCTCCCGAAGCCAGCTTTGGCAGCTTCGCGTGATGATTTCTGTCAGAGACTCGGGGAGCATCACAAACGGGATCCCGGAAATAAAATAATCTACCTCGGTGATGCCCAGTGTCTTAAAATGTTGCCCCATGTTTTCTGCCGAATCGTGGACGATGGTCATACGTGGATCGTCGAAAGTTGCACGTATCTTTTCTACAAAAACCGTGTTAATCTCAAAAATTATAAGTTGTGCATCTGGCTGTAAACGATTGAGAATGAATCTTGTAATGGCCCCATTGCCTGGCCCGAGTTCTACTACGATCTTTGCTTTTAAGGGGTCAATCTTGTTCGCAATGGTCCGGCACAAAAAGCGCGAACTCGGCGATACACTCCCCATTGACCGCAGGTTGCGTAAACTTTCCCGAAAGAATTCGATGCGATGCTTTCCCAAATTTTTGCTGTTGACTTATTATGCTCTGACGATTGAACTTTCCTTACCATAGCAAACACTTCTCATGTCTACAGCGAGTAAAAGCAAGGACGCTTATCACTTCATCCTCTGACATACCCTGCAAGGTCGGGATACTTTTTCATAAGCGCTACTGCTTCGGCCTTTGAGATTCGGATTCCGTTGATATAGGATATTACAATGGCCTCTGTAAACCCTTGACTTTGTAGCTCCTTACGCAGTTGTGCTGCCTCACTATGCTGTTTGTAAAAACCGGCGGTATAACGGTATGTACCCGTTCCCGGCTGAGTTTCTATCATAAGATCGCCAAACATCGCAAGCGCATCGTTGGTCAGGATTTGTCGTGTAGCAGCAGCTTCCACCTTGTAGGAAAGCCCTGCAGTCGCCTCATCTAAACGCTGAGCGCCTGGTGCCGCCATAATTTCCGAAACAAATGTTTGTTCAACCCGGAATTTTAGTGGCAAAGGGTCTATCGTCGTTAGTCTCACATCGATGCGGCGGTTCAGGCCCGGCGCGGCAGGATTGGGTGTTGCATCCAGTACCTCCCGTGCAATCGGGTAGTTTGGACCCACACTGCGCATTAAAATTTTTGCTCCGGGTATCCCGCGTTCAAGGAGGGCTTTACCCACGATCTCAGCCCGTTTGATTCCGTTATAGAGGTCAAACTTAGGCTGCCCGCTAGCGTCTGTGTGTATGGTCACAAGTACAGAAGTCTGGGGGAATTTTCTCGCGAGTTCAGCGATTTGATCCACCGTTTTTTGGTTTTCAGTACTCAAAACATCTTTATCCGAACTATAAGCCAGGGTTGGGACCACACTTTCTCCAATTTCTTGTTCCTTGCCTGCATTTGGGTCAGCTTGCGCGAAAAGAGCAGCTTGTGGTTGTCCGCGTTGTTCAGGTTGGACCTCTTTAAAATAGGCGATGTAAAGGTCGCGCTGTCCCATACACCCCAGGCGATCAGAGGCGAAAAAGGCCGAACGACCATCTGAGGCAAGCCTGTAATAGGCATCATCGTCGGGTGAATTGATGGGCAAACCAATGTTGGCGGGCGATTGCCACATCCTTTTTTTAGCATCAAAAACGGTTTTGAAAACATCCAGTCCTCCCATGCTTTCCGTTCGATTGCTGCTGAAAAACAGCGTTATACCATCGAGGGCAAGAAAGGGCATATTCTCATCGTAGGCAGAATTGACCTCAGGGCCAAGGTTGGCCGGCGAAGTCCAAATCGAATCGGCCCATACCGTCCACCAAAGATCAAGACCGCCATAACCGCCTGCCCGGCGACTGGCGAAAATAATGGTCTGATCATTGAAAAAGAAGGGATTGCAATCGCCTTCTTCTACTTGTACAGGGCTTTTGAACGCGGGACTATTGATCGAATATTCGTCTTTACGGGCTGCAGTATCAGCAAATACCTCGCCGCTATACAGGGTGAATCCGCGAAAAAAGTATAGGATCTGACCGTCTCCATTGAAACCAAGGGGCACTTCAAAACGGGAGGTATTGAGCAATCCACCCAGTCCACCCTGCAATTCCCATCCGCTGTTGCTGAGTTGGGCGGCGAACATATCACTGCACCAATGCCCGCGTTGAGCATCTTCATAACCTTCATCATTGCGTGCTCCGCCTGTGCTGCCAGGCCGGGCAGCGGCATAATAAAGCCGGTCTGAATGATTGAGAGAGGGAATGGGGGCAAACTCATCCCCCGCCGAATTAATGCGGTCGCCGAGGCTTTCCACCAGCGCTATCTGTTCGTTTTGAAGCGATTGCATTCCGGCCACACAACGGCGAATGTTATCGATTGCGTTTGCACGGAGTGGATGTCGTTCGCCGCAGATCCGCAAAAATGACTTGTAACCTGCAATGGCTTTCTCCCATTCCCCGAGGCTGTGACGGGTACGGGCGAGGTAATAAAAAAGCTCAGCTTCTTTGCTGTCTGGTGCTTTTGAAGCCACGTATTCGAGAAAACGCCGTGCTTCTTCACCGCGTCGGAGTTGATAAAGGGAGATGCCGAGTTTTGTGAGTACGCCAAAGTCACCGGGTTTGGATTCCTGATATTGGGCGAGTAATGTCTGTGCATCTTGCCAATGCCCTAGGGCAAAGGCCCGCTCTCCGTTGCGTTTGGCATCAGCAGGGCTTTGAGCAGCGCTTTCTGCCGGATGACAAAGGAATGCAAGGGCAAAAAGCAAAGTAAATATTCGTGCAGCGCGTGGCATAACGGACGTTTTTGAAACGCGAAGATAGCAGTCCAAAAGGAAGGTATTGGAATTGTGCGCTCATTTCTGCAGCAACTCTTTGTTGCCTGCTTGGCAAGGTTTGATAGAAAGAAGTCTGATTGAGTAAGTATTTTTCATAAGATTGGTTTTCTACTTGATGAATCAACACGTTTTTTGTCCAGCCGAATTTTTTGGTCATGCGGAGGTAGAATTCGCGCTGGAGTTCATCTTTGGATTTGGTAAATATGAGAATGTTTTTTGACCAACTGATTTCTGCAACCAGCGGTTGCAGAAATTCATTTTTAGAAAGGTTCAGATAAAAGTCTCGTATATTCTAAAGGTTTAGACTTGAGAAACCTTGTTGCTTCGGCAACACTCTTTTACTTCGCGGGCTTAAAAACAAGTACTAAAATTTGCCTCTCTTATGCAGATTATTCGAACCAACTCAGATCACCCCGATTTTCGGGCATTGGTGGCCTTGCTTGATCAGGACCTCGCGGTTCGGGACGGCGAGGATCATGCATTTTATCAACAGTTCAACAAAGTTGATAAGATCAAGCAGGTGGTGGTCGCTTTGCTGGAAAACCAGGCCATCGGATGTGGCGCAATCCGGGCGTATGCTCCGGATGTAATGGAAGTGAAACGTATGTTCGTTTTGCCAGAATACCGTGGAAAAGGCATCGCAGGAGCCGTATTGTCCGAGTTGGAGACCTGGGCCACTGAATTAGGCTATGCTCGCTGCATCCTGGAAACTGGCCAAATGCAACCCGAAGCGATCCGGCTTTATCAAAAATCCGGGTACGCCATTATTCCCAATTACGGTCAGTATGAGGGCGTTGAAAACAGCGTCTGTATGGAAAAGGAATTAGCAGTTAGTAATTCAGGTTGATCATTTGTACCTGAACGATAGGGGCCGGCTACTAAAATCAACTCGGGTTGGTTCATTTTCCGGGTAGTTTTTATCTGGGCACTTCAATATTTTTAACGATATCATCTAAAACCTCCTTCGTCGTATACCCTTCCATCTCCCGTTCCGGCGTCAGGATTACGCGGTGATTGAGTACAGGAAAGGATACATAACGGATATCGTCGGGGGTTACAAAGTTGCGGCCGGAGATGGCGGCCACGGCTTTCGAGGCTTTCATGAGCGACAACGAAGCGCGTGGACTGGCTCCGAGGAAAAGATCTGCGTTGCTACGGGTGCTGTGTACGATTGCAGCGATATAGTCCAGGAGCTCTTCGCGTATATATACCTGCTCGATGATACGCTGACAATCTGCGATTTCTTCAGGAGATAGGACCGGCTTAACTGTTTCGCGCAGTACTCCGGAAAAGTCATTTCTAAAGCGGCGGAGGATGGTTTGTTCCTCTGCAAGGCTGGGGTAGGAGAGGATCACTTTGAACAGGAAGCGGTCGAGTTGGGCTTCCGGAAGTTTGTAGGTACCCTCTTGTTCGATCGGATTTTGCGTAGCCACGACAAAAAACGGCTCAGACATTGGATAGGTAGTGCCATCCACGGTCACCTGTCGCTCTTCCATGACCTCAAACAAGGAGGCCTGGGTCTTTGCCGGGGCGCGGTTGATCTCATCGATCAAAACAATATTGGAGAAGATCGGTCCGGCTTTAAAATTAAAATCCGAAGCTTTCATGTTGAACACCGGGGTACCCACTACGTCGGCGGGCATAAGGTCGGGCGTAAACTGAATGCGGCTGAATTCAGTATGCAGCGTACGGGCCAAAAGCTTGGCGGTCAGGGTCTTAGCAATGCCCGGAACGCCCTCTAAAAGCACATGACCACCAGTAAAAAGGGCCACGAGCAGCAGTTCGAGCATATCTTCCTGTCCGACGATGACCTGACCAATTTCGGCTTTTACGCGTTCAGCACGAATCATTACAGGGTTAACGTCCAGTTGTGGAGGGGCTGCCGGAGAAGGGGTTTCCTCCAATTGGCTTTCAAATTCTTCCGGACGGAGTTGTTCGTTGTCGGTCATTTTTTCCTGATTGTGATTCGTAGCACAAAGGTAACATTAGGGAAACGTCTCCTAAGCTTGTTTTTTCCCACCTTTGCTACTCAATTCTTTTTATACTGCAAGTAGTGCCCTAATGGTGTGGCTTCGCTTGAATCTTAAAAATGTTTATTATGAGGCTTTTACAATCGCTTATTATCCTCTTATATGCCGCAAATACGGCCGAGGCTCAAAAAGTCACCCCCACTAAGCCCAAGATCGTTGTGGGAATTGTCGTGGATCAGATGCGTTATGATTATCTCTACAGGTACCAGAGCTATTACGGTCCAGGCGGATTCAATCGGTTGCTTGAAAGTGGCTTCTCCTGTGAAAATACCCATTTCAATTACGTCCCAACCTACACTGGACCTGGTCATGCAGCTATTTACACCGGTACAACGCCTTCGCTCAATGGCATCATTGGCAACGATTGGTGGGATTCTGAGCTCCAAACAATCCGATACTGCACAGCCGACAAACGTTTCAAGGTAGTGGGAGGGACTGCAAAAACAGCACCCGAAGTAGGCCAGCAATCCCCAGTAGCCTTGCTTTCCAGTACCATCACTGATGAGCTTCGACTGAGCAATAATTTCCGCTCAAAAGTGGCTTCAGTATGTCTTAAAGATCGTGGAGGTATTCTTCCGGCTGGGCATATTCCCAACGCTTGTTATTGGTTTGATGACGCTTCGGGCAATTGGATTACTTCTACCTATTATCCGGACTCGCTTGGACTCCCCAAATGGGTGGTCGATTACAATGCGCGGCGCTGGCCTGATACCTTCCTCAACAAAACTTGGGAAATAGGCCATGTAGCTACAGAGAGTTTTGCCAATTGGGATTTTGGCGGAAATTATACCAATATGAAAGGTGGTTTTCCGCACGATTTTGCCGCTGCACGGGCAAAAGGAAGCTATGGGGTTTTGCGTTTCACCCCGTATGGCAACACGCTCGTGACCAATTTTGCCATGAAAACCATCGAAGGCATGGAGCTGGGTGCCGATGAATGGCCTGATTTTTTATGCGTCAGTTATTCTTCGACAGACTATTGTGCGCATCAGTTTGGCATCCATTCGGAGGAAACAGAGGATATGTATGTCAGAATGGACCGTGAACTGACGCGCTTTTTTGACTATTTGGATCGAAAATTTGGAAAAGACAATGTGCTGATCTTCCTTACGGCAGACCATGGAGGTGCCGAAACACCAGCAAATTTGAACCAGTTGCGCATTCCGGCAGGTGTTTTTGCCGAAAGCCTATTGGAGGATAGGTTAGAAAAGTCCCTGGCCCAATCGTTTGGCGTAACCGGGAATTTTATCCTGGCCATTGATAACCAACAGATCTATCTCAATCGGGAGGTACTTGCAGGTTTCAACCTGAAGCCTGAGGCTGTAGAGGCTGTTATCATCGACCAAATCCGCGGGTTGCCTGGGATATACGATGTGCTCACGCGGCAGGAACTAGCACTTTTGCCTGCCGAATATCCGTTCATCAGCGAGTTGCGTCGGGGCATTCATCCACGCCGGTCTGGCGACATTATTTACCTGCTTGACCCTGCCTGGCATTCAGATGATAAGCTTTTCGGCACAGGCGGTACGACCCATGGTTCACCTTTCCCTTACGATACCCACGTGCCATTGCTTTGGTACGGCTGGCAAATAGGATCTGGAAAGACCCTTAAGCCCGTGAGTATCACGGATATCGCACCGACCCTGGCTGCGATGTTGCATATCATGGAGCCGAATGCAAGTACTGGTAAGGTCATTGAAGATGTGATGCACTGATAGACAGAAATTTCAATCTAAACCCACTCCAGAAACGTTGATTTAGGGAAAGGATAACAAAGCAGCGTAAGGCCCATCCTGTTTATAAACAAAAAAAAACGCGGCGCTCGTTTGCGCCGCGTTCGGATTTCCCGTATATAATCTCATGAAAAGTTTCAGAATCAGTGGTTAATAATTTTTGCCGCTCCTTTCGTTTCTGCTACCGCTTTCTCTTATTAACAGTACAAAAGTGCGGCGG